>CANHJA010000012.1 GCA_947460795.1 Bacteroidota bacterium
TCAACTCCTCTTCAAAGTACATTAATGCATTTTTAATTGGCAAAGGTAAACCGCCACCCAATGCACAGAGAGAGCCAATTTCCATCGTTTCTAATAAATCGTTTAAAAGTGTTTTGTCAATTTTGTAATCTGTATGAATGGCTTTATCAAATAGTTCTTTTCCCCTGGTGCTACCGAGTCTGCAAGGGAAACATTTGCCACAACTTTCATGCGAAGTAAATTCAAATAAATGATGTAAATAATTAACCAGTGGAAACGATTGAGGTATGCATACCACTGATGCATGACCTAATAAAAATCCATTTTCTTGAAAGGATTCAAAGGTTATGTTTAGTTCACTAATTTTAGAAACAGGAACCAAACCACCCAAAGGCCCGCCAATATGCATCGCTTTAATTGAAGATTTAAAACCTTGTCCTAAATCTTCAATAACAGTTTTTAAAGGGGTTCCCATATCTACTTCGTAAATGCCAGGGCGATTAAAAAAACTATCCAATGAAACTAATTTTGTACCGGTTGATTTCCCTTTCCCAATGCTCGCAAATTTTTCTCCCCCTTCATTTAAAATAAATGGAATGCAAGCCAATGTTTCTACATTGTTGACAACAGTTGGTTTGTTAAATAGTCCTACTTGGGCAGGATATGGAGGACGAACTCTAACCTCTGGCCGTTGACCTTCAATGCTGGAAAGTAAAGCGGTTTCTTCTCCACAAATGTAGGCTCCTTGTGCATGAATGACTTTGAAATCAAATGAAAAATCAGTGCCTAAAATAGATGAGCCGAGTAATTTTTTATCATACAATTTTTTTATTTCTGCTTCGCAAATGGCAATGCTTTCAGGATATTCTCCACGAATGTATAATACACCCCAACTGGCACCAATCATGTATCCTGCCAATATCATGCCTAATAAAACCGAATGGGGTTGTTGCTCTAAAAGATAACGATCGCTATACGCACCAGGATCTCCTTCATCGGCATTGCAAACGACATATTTTATTTCACTGGGAGTATTTTTACAACTTTCAAATTTAAAAGCGGTAGGAAAACCTGCGCCACCTCTTCCTCTTAAGCCACTCGTTTTTAATTCTGTTAATAACGCATCAGGTGTTTTTTGCAACGAATTTTTTAATAGTTCATAATATTCATCAATGCTTGTAAAAGCTTGTGTTAAAACTTTTGAACCGAAATTACCTACATAGTAATCATCTTCGTTTGCATCATCAGGCATTCTTCGGTCTGCGTTTGACAATCTTGAAATTGCGTTGCCTGAATAATTTTTTCCAGCAAAATGAAATGCATTCCCTTCATGACAGCGCCCTAAACAATACATTGTTCCAATTTCATCCTCGTTGAAATTTTGTTTTAATTGATCTTTCAAACCATCTTGCGTTCCAGCACACATGCAGGCTGTTCCGTTGCAGACATACACTTTTTTCCCTTTATTTTCAGGACGTGTAAAATCATAAAACGTTGCAGTGCCATACGTATTGGCTTTACCTATTAAAAATTCTTTGGCTAGTTTTTCGGTTTCTTCTACAGTCAAAGTGCCAGTTTCTTTTGCGGCATCTCCAATTTTCTCAAATAAATTTTCGGTTAACCCTTTTCGCCCTGAAAGTTCGCTGATATTGAATGACATAAAATAAATTGTTAGACGATGTAATATAAAAAATATTTTTAACCTACGTCTTAAAAAGATATCAAAATAAATAGCTTCGCATCTAACTATTTCATTATTTGTTTTATTTATGATAACTTTTGTACAAATTCAATTGCTGCTTTTAAACGCTCATTTTCATTTCCTTTAATTATTACAAAAGGCAATTTTGATGATTCAACAATTTCTTTATAGATGTTAAAAAAATAGTTTCTATCCTTTTCATCTGGATGTTCTCTCATAGGGTCATCAGTCCAAGGAATGTCTGGAGATAATAATAGATAGGCATCATAGGGCTGCTTTGCAATTAAATTTAATATCTGGATGTCACAAGCATTGTATTTATGCTCACTCCATACTTTAATGACATACAAATTAGTGTCACAAAACAAAAAGGAATTTGATTGATTTGATAATTTATTTTCTAATTCAATTTGTCCTTTTGCAATTGTAAATAAATCACCTTGATTGTATTCTCTTTTTAAATTTTCTATAAATTCTCTTGCATATTCTGGAACCCACTGGGTATTATAATAATCAGCAAGCAGTTTGCACATTGTGCTTTTACCAGTGCTTTCTCCTCCTATGATGACTATTTTTTTCATCTAACTGTATTGTATTACAAAGATATCATTTTTAAAAAATGTTAAAGAAAATAAAATTATTGAAACGTTTATGGAAAATTATGAAATCGTGCATCTATTAAATATTAATTATCTATAAAATAAAATATCATGAAATCAAAAACACTTTTTACGATGCTCACAATGATTGGTTTAACATCAATTGTCACTTTATCATCTTTTTATAAAACAACTAATCAGTTAGCAAATACGCCTGATACAGACGAAGCCATTTCGTATAAATCAAATAGTAAACAAACCAGTCAGCTCGGAAACCTAACCCTATCAACTGCATTTGAAAACGATTATTATACCAACAACAATCGTGAAGGAAATTTTTATGTAGAATTAAAAGCCAATAAATACAATGGAAATCATGAGACCCACACCCCATTAAATATTTCTGTTGTGATTGATAGAAGTGGTTCTATGGCTGGTGATAAAATGCAAAATGCAAAGAAAGCAGCAAAATATATTGTAGATCAATTAAGCAGTGATGATTATTTATCTGTGGTGATTTATGATGGCGAAGTAACATTATTGCAACCAACCATATCTGTAAACAATAAACAGGCCATTAAATATAAAATTGATGCAATTACGGATCGTGGAGGCACCAATTTAATGGGAGGTGCTATGAAAGGATATGAAGAAGTAAAACGTTTTTATAAACCTGGATATATTAACAGAGTCCTTTTATTAAGCGACGGCCAAGCCAATGAAGGTATTACAGATCCTCAACAAATTGAAAAAATTGTTCGCAATCAAAATAAAGAAAATGGCATTTCAATTTCTACATTTGGATTAGGAAATGATTACAATGAAGATTTGATGACTGCTATGGCTGAAACTGGAACAGGGAATTATTATTTTATTAATAACACAGAAAAAATAGCTTCTATTTTTAAAAAAGAATTAAATGGTTTAATGGAAGTTGTTGCACAAAATACAACGCTAACGATTACCATTCCTGACTTTGTAAATATTGAAAAAGTATATGGTTATAAATATGATCAAATTGGAAATCAATTGACTATTCATTTACACGATATTTTTTCAGAAGAAACGAAAGGGCTTTTGATAAAATATCGAATACAAAATGGTAATAATACCGCTGTGAAATTCATCGCAAAAGCAAATTATGCAGACGCTACTAATAAAGAAAATAAAGTGTTAGCAACGAGCAACAAAGCGTCATTTACCAATCAATTATCAGTTTATAAAGATTATTTTAATGAATGGGCATCTGCGCAAGTCGCTTTATACGTGAGCAATGAAAAACTAGAAGTTGCCATGAAAGAAGTAGATAAAGGAAACTATAAACAAGCAAGAGAAATCGTTCAAGAAAATACTATTTACATGTCTAAAAAATCAAAGTTAATTGAAAAATCACCTGAATTAAAAAGAGCAACCGACAATAATAGTGCATATGATGAAAATATTAAAAATGTAGAATCTATGGCCGAAGCAGATGTGAAATTTTTACAAAAGTCTACAAAGAGTGAAAATTACATGATTAGAAATAAGAAGTAGTTTATAAAATGTGTGAAAATAACAATCAAAATTAAATACCCAACATCGCTTTAATCATTCGATTATTTTCATACATATCTTTTTTTAGTGCTGTTTCAAAACCATTTTCTTTACATAAATTAAAAACGTCTTCAGCATAATCTTGATGGGTTTCAAAAAAAAGAAACCCATCTTTTTTTAAATTGTTTTTTGCAAAAGAAACAATCGCTTTGTAAAACTGCATTGGATCTTTATTTGTCACAAACAAAGCTTCATGAGGTTCATAGGCTGTTACTCTTTCGCTCATTGTTGTTTTTTCACTTTCTAAAATGTAAGGAGGATTTGATACAATGACGTCAAATTTTTCGGAAAAAGTATGAAATAAATTCAAAATATCATCTTGAAAAAAATCTATATCAAGGTGGTGATTTTTTGCATTTTGAATGGCAATCTCAATCGTTTTTTGATTAATATCCATTGCTAATATTTCAGCCTTTACTAAAACAGATTTTAAATAAATAGGAATACATCCGCTGCCTGTTCCAATATCAATTATAAATAAATTTTGATTCTTTTTTTCTTTTAAGGTATCCAAAATCCAGAGGGTTAACTCCTCTGTTTCAGGACGAGGAATCAGCGTGTTTTCGGTTACCTGTAGTTTAAATTTTCCAAACCACTCATAACCTAAAATGTATTGAATTGGTTTGTGTATTTTTAAGTCTGCAATAATTGAATTTAATGCCTCAACATTCATCTCTGTCGATTTATTTGCCAATAATTCCAGTTTTGAGAGCCCTGTTAGATGTTCTGTAATTCTTGAAAAAAGTTCCTCTAATTCATCTTTATCAAGAACAGATGCACATTCATTAAAAAAATATTTTTTAGCTTCCAAGAAATTCATACTGCAAAAGAAGTAAAAAAATATTAATTTCAATTTTAAATTCATTTTATGCGCACCATAAAACCAATATATCTTCTATTTTCATTGCTAATTTTAATTTTTACAGCTTGTTTAAAAGGTAAATTTTCTTCCCCTTTAACAATAAAGCCTGGCCAAGTAGATTCGGCATTTACGAATTATTTTAAGAAGCAAAGTGGCGTAACCGCTGCCATTGGTGCACGATCGCTCACATTGAGTGATGGACGTATGTTGTGGCTTTTTGGCAAATCGCATCTCAATGATTTCAATACCTCTACTCAAAAAATTAGTTGCAATGCCAATGCACACAATGCCGCAATGTTATTTGCTGGAAATACTATTTCAACTTTAAATAATGGCAATGCTGATTTTATTCCGTCAAATGAAGTAAATACTTGGTTTACTCCTTTACATGCGTATCAATATTTTGATACGGTTTTTCTTTTTGCAAAGAAAGAGGGTAGCAGCATTCAAAATAATAAAACATACATAGCTAAATTTCAATTTCCATCATTGCAATTTTTAAGTATCGACTCTATGTCATTAAGCAACACGATTTATGGGTACAATATTCTGGTAGATACCGCGATTGGTTTTTGTTATATATATGGGCTAAAAAATCTAAATCCAGCAGGTCAAAATAGTGTTTGTTTAGCACGTTTTCCAATGAATAATCCGTATTCAACATGGACGTTTTATGCAGCCGATCAATGGATTAATTATGCACAAAATGCCATTCCAATTACGCAAATTCCAGCTGAAAATTTCTCTATCAGAAAAATTAGAAACCAATTTGTAATGATTACTCAAGATGCTGCATTTATGTGTAATGAAGGCACTAATATTTATTCGAATATTGCCTCTTATCCATATGGACCGTTTTTAAATTATACAAAAATTTATACCATTCAAGATAAAATTGGCTCTGTAACTTCAGCAACTAAACAACCAACTATTCATCCTGAATTTACTAGCAATGATGAGCTTTTAGTCACTTATTCAATTGATGGTTTTGATCCTTGCCAAACTACATGTAATAACAACGAAGATGAGCCAGACTATCATCGAATTAAAGCAATTCGTGTTCCATTAAAAAGTATCAATCCAAGCATGTAAAATTTAAATTCAACGCTTTTCAATAAATAATATAAAAATGCCGGTAAATATTTACCGGCATTTTTAAAGAAATTAAGGAAACAAATAAAATTACTGAATCACTATTTTTTTATTAACGCTATTTCCAAATACAAAAGGATAATACATGAGTGATGCTTTTGTTGCTGGCAACACAAATTCTCCTTTAAATAATGGCATCACATTAATTGAAAGTTGCTTCATACCCATTGGTAATTTTTCAAAATAGTAAACCACTTTGTGTTTATAATATTCTACATAATCTCCTTTGCCAAAATTGCTAGTTTTTTGAATAACCTTCATCCCTGATGGAATTGGAATTTCTATCATCACATTTTCGCCCGATTTATATGATTGAACATCAATAGTAAATAAACAATTTATACCTGCTTTTACTTTTGATACCACTTCGTTATTTTGAATAAATGAAGTTCTCACCGAAAACACAGAATCATGTATAGTTGGATTTTCGTCTAAATTTTCTTCTGAAGTATTTAAGAAAACATCGCCACCAACATGTTTTATTTTGTAATCATTGTGTGCAATATTTATTTTATAAGGGAATGAAGTAATTGTCAACGAATCATTTATCGTTAATTTTGATTGTATTGGTTTTGATGTATCTGTCATAGCATCAAACATCAACGCTTCAATCATTTTTGCTTTTGAATAAGTATTTAAATGTTGATCAAATTGACCATTCACTAATTTCTTTTTAAATAAGTCAGTAAACTCTTTTGCAAATGGAGTGTTTTTAAATAAAGAGTATGCTTTAAAAATATCTGACTTATAATCGTAGAAGAAATTATCATAATAAGGTTGATTTACTTTTGAATTCATTTCTAGAAAAACTGCGTACAAATCTTCTTTTTTTACTTCTTCTTTTCTTGTCATTTTATTTTGCAAATGATAAATTTTATCTGTTGTATTTAAAAAATCAGTATTGATTGTTGCATACGAATCATTCACACGACTATTATAACTTCCTTGCACATAAATATGATATGCATAAATTTTATCTGAGTTTGAAAAATTTTGATAATTTGCTGTAACATAATCTCTCGTTGAGTTATATACATTATTTAAGAATCCATATTTTAGTGCATCATACGTAACTTCCATAACATAAATAGTCATCCGATTATTAGAATTGCTATTTCTCCACCAACCAAAACTTCCATCAGCATTTTGCATATCTACTAAGCGAGCTAGTAAATTATTGATGTCTTTTGTATTTGTAGATTTAAGTTTTAATTGTCTTTGAATTTTTTCTTTCACCAACAAAGCTGCTAATTTCGAAGCGGTTTGTTCTACACATCCATATTCATATTTATTTAATTCGTCTACTACTGAAATTACTTTTTCATATAATGTGTTATTGAAAATTATACTTCCTTTTGTGTTTGGTGCTATGTTTAATTTATAAGTAGAATCAACTTCCATCAAAAAATTTTGATTTGAGAAATATTTCATAGCAGTTGACAATACAGGAATATCATAATGTTCAAAATCTTTGTATTTTTCTTTGTAAACCAATCCTCCTTCAAATGAAACTGTATCTTTTGTTTCGGCTTCTATCAATATGCTATCTAAGTATGTATTTTTGATAAGTACATTTTTGTTGACTTTCTCCATGCCGTTCACACTCACTTTTGATTGAATAGTCAATGCATCTTTCATTAAATTTTGATATTTTATTTTGGCTTCAACTTTATCATTTTTATATACATAAGAAGGCACTAAACAAATTGTTTGTAAAGGCTTATACACTTTCGTTTCAGCTTCATCAATGCCATGCAACCAATGTTTTCCTACACCTATAAAGTAGGACTTCCAAGCAGTTATATTGTCAGGTAATTTTACCGTAAAAGCAGCAACCCCATTTTTATTTGTTATTAAATTAGGTTTCCAATAGCCAACATCACTGAATTTTTTACGAATAGTAGAAGCATTTTTATTGTTGATTACTTGATCAATCATGGAAGTATCAGCATACGTGTTTTTATCTCTGTTGCTCTTGTCTTCATAAATTTTTAAATCTAAAGCCTCAAGATTTTTAAATCTTAAATCAGTAGCTTGAATTGCATCAATTGTATACGGTGTTGCATAACTTATATTGTCTGCTAAACCTATATTGCTTACTGTGTAGCTATTTTGGTATGAACCAGCTTGCATTGGTGCATAATATGCGGTTGGAGAAGCACCACTGTAACTATATTCTATCTCTTTTTTATACAACACTGGTGCATCTGCAGATACAGTATAAGTTGGCTTTTCATATTCGGGTAATTGCCCTTTCATATTCACATCAAACTCCTTTCGTTTTAAAATTTCTTTTTTCTCTAATCCAATAAATGTTTCTAAAATATAAGTATACTCTTTTGTAAATTCAATGTTGTTTAATTTCAATGAAGTATAACCTGGTTTGCTTATTTCTAAAGAATATAATTGTGCCTCTTTTGATTTTGGGAAAGGCATTTCAAAACTATTTTCATTAATAGTATACGTTTTAAGTATTTGGTTATTATAAATTAAATTCACTTGCACATTATCCAAAAAGGCACGAGTTTCTTTTTCATGTACTGTAATTTTCAATATATCTTTTTGTTGGCTTTTAATATAAGCCATCATTCTAAAATCAGGTTGTACTACTTCAAACAATGGATGATATAAACCCTTTGCTTTCAACGATGTGTTGATTTCAATTTCAGAATGTGCACCGAAAAACACGGGTTCAAAGTGAGAAATAGCATAATCTGGATGATAAATTTTAATTTGATAGGTAGCGGGCAAAATATCCAAAATTTCAAATAAACCATTGTTGTTTGTTACAGCACCATATTTATATTTCCCATTTATTTCAACATAAACCAATGCACCTACTAAAGGTGTTTGATTTTCGTCTGTTATCATTCCATGAAAATAAATATTATTTCTTGCTTGTGAAGACTGTTTAATTTTTTCTTTAGTTTCATAAGGTGCATCATAAAATGGCAATAGAGGAACTGCATTTAATTCGGCATAAATTTTTAATGGCTCTTCTATTTTTTCTTTTGAGAAATTTACTGTTTTCAACAGTGAAGCATTGATGTAAAATTCATTTTGGTTGTCGTGTTTTTGATTTCTTAAAATGGCTATTTTATTTTTATTGTAAAAGAAATACACATCAAAAGGTTCATTAATTGCTCGTCTGTATACTTCTGTTCTACCTCTGGATATGGTTTGAAAATAGTCGCATGCTTCGAAATTATTTCTGCTGATTATCCAAATAGATTTAATGTAGTTGGTGTCATTTTTATTGTCAATAATAAATCGAACAAAACCATCTTGAATGCGAGTAGTATAGCTTTGGTAAAAATTCTCCTCTTCTTTTATTTGCAACGCCTTGGCAGTTTCAGGTTTATATTTCATGGGAGCAGCTACTGGTTGAGGCAATAAAGTGTCGGGCACTATTAAATTTCCTAAGGCATAAAGTTGTAGAGGAGTTTCTGAAAAATGTAAAAACGCCCCTTTAATTTTACCCAATGGTTTTGGTACAAATTCGTTCAATATATTATCGTAATGATAAACCGTATCTATGCCTGTTTTTAATTTGAATGGCATATGATTTACAACAATATTTGCTAAACTGTTGGCAGGAAAACATCCTTGCACAAAATAAGCTTCTCCATCAATATTCAAGCGAGGGATTTCGTACATTGAATAAATTTTATTTTTTAAATTCAGATCTTTATTATTCACTTCTAATAATTCTGCATTGAATGTATTGGTTAATAATAATGTACTGTAGAGCAATTTTTTTTCAGCATCAGTCGGCTCTAACATCTTTAAAGAATCTACAATAGCAAAGCGACTGCCTTCTTTTTTTATGCTATCAACATTAATACCGAAAATATGTTTTGTATTGGCTTGAAAGTCTAGATCTTTTAATTCTATCGTTTTATTGAAATAGCGATATTTAATGGTATGCTTTCCAGGAGTTGTAGCAAATGAATATATTTTTTTCGAATGTAGATCGCTAATATATATTGGTTTTTCATCTAATAATATATAACGAGGTGAAAACAAAGAATTTTTAACGGTTAAAACCAGTGCAAACTCAGGATGTGCTTGTTGTTTTTTTATTTTTATTTCCGTCAATTCATTCAATGGATATTTCAATAAATAATATTCATTTTTACGCAAATTGAAACGAGTAAAATGTTCATTTTTTAATACCACATTTCCGGCATTCGCTTCTGATTTTAGGTACACCCCATCTCTGCTTAAAAGAGGGTTAATTTCAATTTTATTTCGATATTCTGAAGGGACTTCTACATAAGGAATTTGAATGTCATTCGCAAAGGCTGCATTAACTGCATAGGCAGCTATGTTTACATTTTTAATAGGTTGGTTTTTATAATCAAGGGCTTTTAATTCTACAGCCATTGAGTCGCCTGGTAATGCTGTAACTGCCATTTTTTTCTCAAAATGCAATATGTTTTTTTCAGGCACGAATTTCATTTCATAAAAGTTGTCTTCAATTTTATTTTGCAAATTGCTAGTCATTACAATGCGATAATCATCTGCTGATTTATCGAGCATAGCAAATTTTAAAGTGTTGCTTTCACCCGATTGAATCAATTTTCCTTTTTTATAAATTCGATAATGAATAGGCTCTGCAAAAGGATAAGCAAATGAAATTAAAATACTATCGCCTGTTCGTTTTCCTTTGGCATGCATAACATCTAATTTATTGTATGCAATGTTGATGGATGTTTTAAATGAATCTTTATCTATAATTATGGCATTGGTCTCATAAGGGGTTAGCTTATAATGAAACGGCGTAGTAATATTCTTTTTTGAAATGGTATCAGTACCTCTGAATGTTATGAAATAATAATTTTTATTCGTGTCTTTTGAGTTATATAAATTTCGAACATGCAGCGAATCTTCTTGTTGAAAAAACAATAATTTTTCTTTTTGAGTATACTTCATAAACGTTTTCTCAAATACTTTTTTCTCATAGGTTACAGGATCTACAAATGTAATTTCTAATGTATATTTTGCATTGGCATTTAATAAACTTTCGGATGGAATTTTTAATTCTATGAAATTTTCATATTCAACAACAGTGTCTTTTCCGTACCAGTTTAGTTTTTTATTTTGTGTTAAGGTGAGCGTGTCTAAAAATAATTCTTGCACTTCATTTACTCTTAATTTGTAATGAATACGAGTGCCTTGCACCGGAAAACCATTCAGATCCTTTGCTGTAGCATAAAATTTTACATCATCTCCAGCATAAAAAACATCAGAAGGCATTTCTATTTCATATTTATTTTTATTGAGTTCATATTCTTCCAATTTGAAACGAGTATATTTTGCCAATGTTCTTCCATTTTTTGTATACCATAGCTTCACATTATAGTCTCTATTTAATTTTAAGGTATCCGGTATTTTCCATTGAAATAAATAAGCACCAGGTGAAGTACGTTTGATTTTTTTCGAAAATGAAAAATTTTGCCCTTCTTCCGAAATCATTAAATGCGCTTTTTTTCGAATTGCATTTCCATTATTATAGTTGATTAAAAACGATTTTAAATTCAAGGTATCTAAAGGTTTGTACATTGGTTTATCTAAAATAACATAGCCAGGAGAATTTAATTCGGCATCTGTATTGTTATAATAATTGGGTGTTTCAGTAGGTTTGGCACCTTCTTGAATCGTGTATTTAAAAACATAAACTTCATCCTTATACGAAATTTTTAAAAACACTCTATTCTCTCTCAAAGCCTCTTTGTTTATACTTTTTTTAGGAAAACTAAAACCGCCATATCCCGCGTCATATTTTACATGATTGCCATCAATTTCTATTTCAGCATCTTTAATTAATTGCTTGTCTTTTTTTAAACTTAAATAAATAACCACATCTTCATCAATTACTTTGGGTGAAATAAAAAACGGCGTTTTAAAGAAATACGAATATGAAACAAGGTTGTCATTTACCTGGGCGATTAAAAAATGACCTTCAGGCAAACTGTCTGTTTTATAGAAATTTCTTGAATATTGCTTAAATTGATTCGTAAATAATAAAGAGGTATCTCTGATATAACCATCCTTTAGTAAATATTTGGTTTGTTCATAATTGAGTTTGTAAACATGCACCAAAGTGTCGTAGTTTTTAAAATCCAATAATTTTTGAGCATTTAAATTGCAAAAAAGAGAGAATAATAAGGTGAAAAATAAAATGATGCGTTTCATAATTGTAAAGAAAGGTTTTAATTTTTTCTTGTAGTAAAATTTAATTTATAATTATTTTATCAATAACATAGTTTCTGTCATAAAATAGATTCTAGATGAAGTATAATTCCATAAATTGAATACAAAAAAAAGACTGCCAACGAAGGCAGCCTTTTTATATATAACTAGACAGAGTTGATAATTATTTACCTAACTTATATCTAAAACTAAACATATTTGAAATATACAAGTCATTGTATTTTGGACTTCCTCTTTTTATGCCATTTTCTTTTATATAGACTGCTCCTCTTCCTGGAAGTTCATCTGAACGATAACTGATATCAGCAGACAAGGGGCCATTTTCAAGCTTTTGAGCATCATAGGTTTGGTAAGTTGTACTCACATCGTCTAAATAATCTGTAAATGTTTTACTTATTCCAAATTCAGCCGCTACTGACATTTTATTACTAATGCGGTATTTAAAACCGAAACCAAAAGGGATGGAGATTTGCATTAAGTTATATGAATTCGCCTTCCCTTCCGTGTGTAAAGGTTGCAAATCGTACCATTGACCTTGATAATAGGCCATTGGGTTAAATTTAAATCCTTGAATTCCTACGTATACGTATGGAACTAATTTAGAATACCGGTAATCTCCTGTATCCGATGATCTGTGATCGAATCTTATTGGTAAACTGAATTCTCCAACAACTCCAAAATCAGTGATTGGTGAACGAAAGCTTAAATTTCGTTTCTTCATATCAGAATTATTAGATTTTGCATCAGCAGCTTCAATGTGCCCATAAGACCCACATAATCTAATAGCTATGTAATCGTTTAATTCATTTCTTAGTTGAAAACCAACAGCCAAATTTGATTGGTTATAAGGGTTGGAATTTGATTTTAAATCACCTGCATAGCTCATTAATCCTACATTCAACCCTAATTCTGTTTTCTTTAAAGAAAAATTAATTTTAGAGATCTCTTTTAATTTGCCTTTAATTTTACCATTAAAAGCAAAAGAGTTAATTTGTGTTAAAACTAAAACTACTATCATTAAAGATAGTTTGAGATTGATCTTACTATTTGTAAGAAATTTTCGTGCAAACATGGGTATAAATTTCTGTTTAAAATTAATAATTTGTAGTAGGAAATTTATTAGTTTTTTTAGAATTTTATTACAGCAATATTACTGATATTTTAGGACATATTATTAATTTTTCTTTTATTTATTCAGTTTTTTAGTCAAATTAATAATTTATTAATGTATTTGTACGTAAAACCTAATATATTGATAATCAATTTAATAGAAATAAAGACATCGTTGTTTTAATGCAATTTTTGTTGAAAAAGGGGATCCAAGCTTAACTTTAGTAATTGACAGGCCAGAAAATTGCACTCGTTATTTCAAAAAAGCGTTCACAGCATTTACTACCTCCATCACACTGATTTCATTTATCTCCGCCCGCGTAAAATATATTTTTAATTTATTTTCTTGCATTGAAACATGCCGTGGGGTGATTAATTTATAAAAAGATTTTACAAAAGGTTGGTAATTGGCAAATCGTTGCCACATAGTACCATTGGCTATTGCTATTAAAGGCGTTTTACTCAATATAGCCATGTGCAATGCAGCTGTGTCAGGTGAAATCACTAATTGTGATTCAGCAATTAAATCAAACAATTCAGTTAAACTGGTTTTGTTGGAGAGATTCTTGATTTTATTATTTTGCAGCGACTTTTCAATTTTTGCACAAACTTCAGTTGAATCTGGCCCACCAACTAATATTATTTTTTCAAAATGGCTGTCTATTTCTTGAATAGTGGCAATGCAATTTTGCACATCCCAACTTTTACTAGGAACGCTCGCTAAAGGAACAAATATTAATTGATTTTTCTGAGTTGGATTTTTGATCGTTGTAATTTCTTTCTGAATAGAAAAATGGTATATTTTTTCTATCATTTCTAGATTTCTAAAATATTCCAAGAGATATCTGTTTTCAGATTCAACAATCTGTGTTAAAAAATTATTTTGTTGCAACCAGGCGGCATAATAAATGTGATGCTTCATGCTCCATGCTATTTTTTGAGTAGCCTGACTGCTTAAAATAAGCATATCATCTAAAAATAAATTTCTAGTAAAGCAAGTAGAAATGGCTATTTCAGCGTTTAGTGAAGCCACTTCATCATACATTGATATTCTATAATTTAAATCTTTCCATTTTGATTTATCGATCCAAATTGCCTTGTCTGCAAATGGAAACGCTGTTTCATAATATTCTTTTAAAACTTTGTTGCCAACAAAATAGATAGGGCGAGATGCTTTTTCTTTAAAAAGTTCAATAGTATGTTGCCACAAAACAAAATCTCCAATATCATCACATTTTACAATTAATGTACCAGCCTTATTATTAGTATTGAATGATTTCGCGCCAATTAGCTTCATTTCATTTTCTATATCCTTAAAAAGTCTTCTATTTTTAGAAAACATTTTAATGCGTTGTAGCATCAATGAAAAAAATATTCGTAACCGAATTGGAAGCATTCTTGCAAGATAATGTCAACAAATCTTTTTGCCAATTATCATTTACATTTTTCCATTTACATGCAATCAATACTTCGAAAAAAGCATCTTGTAAATCTTTTAAAAGAATTGAAAGAATGCATTCGTATTTTTATAATTACTGCAATGAAAAATGGAATTAAATGAAATCTGAATAGATAAATATTTGCATACAATTTATATTTTTTGTTTACTTTTATGGTGAATATGATACATCAAATTCTTAAAGACAAATCAGTAAAATTATATATTATTTTGGCAGGATTGTTTAGTACAAATGCCATTGTTGCTGAGTTTATAGGAGGTAAAATTTTTTCATTGGAAAAAACAATTGGGCTCCAACCAATTACTTTTTCACTTTTTGGAGAGCAGGGGCTTTCATTCAATTTAACAGCAGGTGTTTTGTTGTGGCCAATTGTATTTATCATGACCGATATTATTAATGAATATTATGGCATGAAAGGAGTGAAATTTTTATCCTACTTAACTATTGGTCTAATCAGTTTGTCTTTTTTTGCTGCATATGGAGCCATACATTTAGCGCCTGCCGATTGGTGGGTAGGTATAAATGCGGAAAAAGGAATTCCCGACACACAAAAAGCGTACACCCAAATTTTTGGACAAGGTATGTGGATTATTGTTGCATCTATTGTTGCATTTTATATCGGGCAACTTTTAGATGTATTTATTTTTCATAAAATAAAACAAAAAACAGGCGAAAAAAGTATTTGGCTTCGTTCAACTGGGTCAACAATTATTTCTCAGCTTATAGATAGTTTTGTTGTAATCATTATTGCTTTTAAAATAGGTCAAGATTGGAGCTGGGGCAAAGTAGTAGCGATCGCTTTAGTTGGTTATTCGTATAAATTTATTGTAGCGGTATTAATTACTCCAATTATTTATTTGGTTCATCATTTGATAGAAAAATACTTGGGTAAAGATTTGGCTTTGCAAATGAAAGAAAGTGCAATTCATTCCTGATTGAATTATAAATTGAATTATTTAATTTTTCACACCTCAAATACTATTTTTATAGATTGTCCTATCAAAAATGTAAAAAATAGTATATAAAGTAATCATTCTATTATCTTTGCCACCATAAAAAAAAGTAGATGTCTAATCCTCAATTTCATAAACTAATAGTAAAAGATATTCGCAAAGAAACCGAAACTTGTGTTTCAGTTGCATTTTCGATTCCTGAAGAAATTAAATCGTTGTATAAATATGAAGCAGGACAATATATCACTATAAAAAAAGAAATCAATGGCGAAGAAATTCGTCGTTCTTACTCATTGTGCAGTAGTCCAATAGAAAATGATTTTAGAGTAGCAATAAAACAAATTCATGCTGGTCGATTTTCTACTTACGCGAATCAAGAATTAAAAATTGGTGATGTGTTAGAAGTGATGAATCCTATGGGAAATTTCACTGCAGCAATAGATAAAAATAACAACAAGCATTATATGGCTTTTGCAGCAGGCAGTGGCATTACACCAATGATGAGCATTATAAAAACGGTATTGGCGGAAGAGCCAATGAGCAGTTTTACGTTAACGTACGGCAACCAAAATTTTTATTCAATTATTTTTAGAGAACAAATAGAAGCGCTAAAAAATAAATATATGGGCCGCTTACAAGTGTTTCATGTATTGAGTCGCGAACGTATGGAAAGTGAAGTAAATTATGGTCGAATTAATGCAGAAAAATGCGAACAATTATTCTCTAAATTGGTTGATTTGAATAGCATAAATGAATATTTTTTATGTGGTCCTGAAGAAATGATCATGAGCGTGAAAGGTTATTTAGAAAATAAAAATGTAGACTCATCTGCAATTCATTTTGAGCTATTTACCTCTGAGGGATCAACTAAAGCAAAAGCAGCATTCCAAGAAAGTCACAAAGCGGATGCTGGAAAAATGAGTATGGTAACCATCAAAGTAGATGATAGAAGCATGGAAATACCATTGGCATTTGGAGGTGAAACTATTTTAGATGCCGCATTAAGAATGGGTGCAGACTTGCCTTATGCTTGCAAAGGAGGAGTTTGTTGTACTTGTAGGGCAAAAGTGACTGAAGGAACAGTAGCAATGGAAGTTAATTATGCATTAGATAAAGATGAAGTTGAAAATGGTTTTGTATTAACTTGTCAAGCTCATCCCACAAGTGATCGAGTTGTGATCGATTTTGATGCACGTTAAACTATTTAAACCAGCTGCTGTACATCAAATAATTATTTGCAATTCTATCTATTTCACCATGAATTAATTCTTGCGAAATATCTTTTACTTTTTTAGCAGGAACTCCTGCGTAAATGCTGCCACTTTCACATTTTGTATTCTCTAAAACTACTGCACCCGCGGCAATAATTGTATTTGCACCAACATATACATTGTCCATAACAATAGCCCCCATGCCTATTAATACATTATCTTCAATGGTGCAACCATGTACGAGTGCATTGTGTCCTATGGAAACATTGTTTCCGATATGTACTTTTGTTTTTTCATATGTACAATGAAGGCAAGCTCCATCTTGTATATTCACTTTATTCCCGATTCGAATGCTGTTTACATCACCTCTAACTACTGCATTAAACCACACGCTACATTCTTCGCCAAACACTACATCGCCTACAATGGTAGCATTTGGAGCAATAAAACAAGTGGATGGAATAGTCGGCATTACGCCTTTTACAGGTAATATATACATAATAAGTACAGATTTTAAAATACGAATTACGAACTTTGATTTCATAATTACAAATTCTATTTTTTAAAATGCTATACACCGACAGACTACATCTGACATCTCTATTGTATTTTTACAAACTATGACTCAACGACAATTATTTTTAGAACATGTAGCACAAACTTCAGAAACACCTTTATGCTTTGAAGTTTCTAAAGCGGAAGGAGTTTATTTAATGAATGAAAATGGGAAAAAACACATTGATTTAATTGGTGGTATCAGTGTTTGTAATGTCGGTCATGGAAATGAAAAAGTAAAAAAAGCCATTCATGAACAAGTTGAAAAATACATGCATGTAATGGTTTACGGTGAAGTGATTATGAGCCCACAAGTAGAATATGCGAAGGCTTTGGCAAACCATTTACCTGAAAAGTTGAATAGTATTTATTTTACTAACAGCGGAAGTGAAGCTACAGAAGGGGCTATGAAATTAGCCAAACGAATTACAAGTAGAACTAAAATAATTTCGTTTAAAAATTCCTACCATGGAAGTACTCAAGGTGCTCTAAGTGTTATGGGGAGTGAATATTGGCAACAAGCTTATCGCCCATTACTACCCAATGTTTTTCAATTTGAATATGGAAGTCAAGAATCGATTGATGCAATTGACGAACAAACAGCATGCATAATTTTAGAACTTGTGCAAAGTGAAGCAGGGGTTTTAGTACCAGATACAAATTGGTTACATGCTATTCGAAAAAAATGCGACGAAATGGGCTGCTTGCTTATTTTTGATGAAATACAAACTGCATTTGGCAGAACAGGGAATTTATTTAGATTTCAAACAATAGAAATAATTCCTGATATTTTGTTGTTAGGAAAAGCTCTGGGTGGCGGAATGCCTATGGGTGCATTTGTTTCGAGCAAAATGAACATGGATGCATTCACAATTAATCCTGTATTGGGACATATTACTACATTTGGAGGACATCCTGTGTGTTGTGCTGCAGGCAAGGCAGGATTTGATTTTTTAATAGAAAACAATCTTCATAAATCTGTTTCTAAAAAAGAAGCATTGTTTCATTCTTTGTTAATTCATCCTGCGATAAAAAAAATAAATAGTTGTGGATTATTAATGGCAATTGAATTTGAAAGTTATGAATTAAATAAAAAAATAATTGACCAATGCATATTGAATGGGGTTTTTACTGATTGGTTTTTATTTGCTTCAAATTGTTTACGCATCGCACCGCCACTTATTATTTCTGAAGAAGAAATTAAAGATTCGTGTGCAATTATTTTGACTAGCATTGATGAAATTTTAAATGGGTAGATTTAAAGCATACAAATTTATATATCTGTTTGGGTTATTATTTCTTGGATTAATTTCCTGCACAGCAATAATAACAAACGTTTTAAACTACAATCATGTAATTGACTTTATTCTGAATGAAATTAATAGAAAAGATTTGTATGTAATAATTACTCAAAATTTTTTTCCAGAATCCAAATTTATACTTGTAAGAAAAATTTCTATTGGATTGAGTTTGTTTTCATTCGTCGGTTTGTTTTATTGTGTTAAACGTAAAAATACCCTTCTGAATTTACTTGAAGCAGTTGTAAAAAAACTCAAATCGCATTTTTATAATTTCATTTATGAAGTAATAAACAATAGTCCGTCAATCAATAAATTATTAATCATTTCATTAACAGCGATATCAGCAAGGAGTGTTTTTTATGCATTGGATTTTGATATACAATTTGATGAAGCTTGGAATTATAATTATTTTTTACATAATAATATTCTTTACTCGTTTTTTGGGTATAATAATTATCCTCTCCATAATGTTGTTACTTGGTTTTTTTTAAAAGTATTGCCAGATAATACTTTTACTATTCGAATCCCTTCCATATTAGTAGGTATTTTATGTTGCATAATCGTTTTTGTAATTATTAAAAAATTAATAAAAAATGAATGGATAGCCCTTGGTTCAATGTTGGTATTTTCAAGCTTGCCCTTTGTAATAGAATATATGCTGCGATCAAGAGGGGTTATTTTTGAACTCTTTTATACTATCATTGTTTTTTATTTTTTAGTAACTTATTTATCAGAAAAATTAACCTTCAAAAGGATGTTTTTTTTGTCATTTTTAAATGCATTAGGAACATTCAGTATGCTTTCTCACGCCTATTTTATTTTATTTTCTTCTATGGGATTATTGTTGGCGCTACTGTATGAAAAAAGAAAAAAAGAATTAAAGTTTGTATTTGTCTATGCATTTTTGTCTATCGGTTTTAGCCTGTTTTTATTGCTTCCAATGATATTAGGAACAGGTATATTGTTGGGAATGAATGCAGGAATTAGTCAATCTAATTTTTTAACATTGCATTACACAAACTCCTTTGAATGTTACTCAACTTTTTTATTTGGATATCGTTATTTTATTATTGGTTATATTATTGTTTTTTTGTTATTAATATTCACTAAAGACAAACAAATAAAAAGGATTGCTCTTTTTAATTTGTGTTTTGTAGGGGCTGTATTTTTAATTCCATTGTTTACTAAAACAATCCCTCCTGAGCGAACAATGGGAATGCTAACCATTTTGCCTATTACTTTAATACCATGTTGTTTTACTATTTTAAAACAACATTGGTTATTGCTCCTATCTTTTTTATACTGTTTGTTTTTGAACTGTTTCATTTTTACTATCAGCGATTTTTTTTGGAGTAAAAAACTAGACAATTATGTGCTAGCAGTAAGCAAACAATTAATCGCTCATCATATTCATACAATAACAAGCAAAACAGATTTTTTCAACTACTTTATCCCAGGCGTTACGTATAATTATTTTTTACAAAATCA
>CANHJA010000013.1 GCA_947460795.1 Bacteroidota bacterium
GAGGCTCAGCTCCTAACCCAACTGTTTTTAAAGGAATTCAAGGAAATACTTCCAGCAGTGTACCCAATGACAATGACATTGCAGTTTCAAACAACGGAACAGTTGTAAGTGTAGTGAATTCAAACATGAGTGTATATAATGACACAGGTAAATTGTTAGTCAACAAAAGATCATTGACATCGATGACGGCTGCCGTAGGAAATTACACTTGGATTTCGGACCCTAGAGTTATTTATGATCCCAATAATGATCGATTTATTTTAGTGTGTTTTTCTGGAAGTGTAAGCACAGAGTCAGTTATTTTGGTTGGTTTTTCACAAACAAATGATCCGGCTGCCAATTGGAATTTTTACACTTTAAATGGGGCTTCATTCAATGATTCAACATGGAGCGATTATCCAATCATTTCCATTTCTGATCAAGATTTATTTATCACATTCAATCAAGTAAAAGACAATGTAAGTTGGACGGTTGGATTTAAACAATCTGTAATTTGGCAAATTCAAAAATATGAAGGCTTTGCTGGTACGCCCTTGGTGTATGATTTGTGGAGCAATATTCAATACAACGGCGGCAATTTAAGAAACATTTGTCCGGCAAAATATCAAACTGCTACAATGGGTAGTAACATGTATTTTTTAACACTGCGAAATGTGGCCTCAACCAATGATTCTATTTTTGTTACAGAAATTACAAACTCCAAAGCATCTGGAATGGCACAACTAACAACAAGGGTTTTAACTTCCCCAACAGCGTATGGTTTTCCTCCAAATGTTCCCCAAAAATTAGGTCAATATTTAATGACCAACGATGCGCGCGTATTGGCTGCTATTTATGAAAATGATTATATCCACTTTGGCTCAAATACCGTGAATCCTCAATTTATGAACGCCGGTGTTTATTTAGGAACCATTAAAAATATCAGTTCGGCTACCCCTACCGTTAAAGCAGATATTATTTCAACTGCCACACAAGAATTCGGTTATCCATCAATGACCTATGTTGGAAGTACGAATAACGACCACAAAGTTTTATACAATATGTCGCATTGCTACACCGATAGTTTTCCGGGTGCCAGCGTAATGTATAAAAATACCAATGAAGATTATTCAGATATTATTTCAGTGAAAGATGGATTGTCTATTGTAAATCGATTGACAGACACCGTGGAACGTTGGGGAGATTATACCAATATTCAACATTTATATAATAATCCAAATCGTGCTTATTTATCTAACTCTTGGGGAAAATCGGGTGCAAATAATTGTTGGATTTCTATTGTTGACCATACAGATTTTCCTCTTTCTACCAACGAAATGATTAACAATAGCAACAGCATTGTATTTCCAAATCCAATATCTGAAAATAGATTTACAACCACATTTAATTTAACCGCTGCACAAAAATTGCGTTATGAAATAGTAGATATGCAAGGTAAATTGGTTGCTATAATTTTAGACACCAAAACTAAAACTGGGAAAAATGAATTTTCATTTACGACCGATGATTTGGCTAAAGGAAATTATATTTTTAGAATAGTGGGCGAAAAAGAAATGATTGCAACACACAAAATTACGATTGAGTAGCGACTAGAAATCCGGCTACATCATCTGGGCTTAATAGGTATTTACTATCATTATTGAGGATAATTAAAACATAGTTTTTTCGTTGGGTTACAAACCATCGCATTTTACCAATATTTGAAGATGAATAATAACCTGTGTATCCAAACACGCCCCCATTGCCCATCATACGCCATGCTGTTCCTAATTGATTTTCAGTAATTGCATTGATACTTTTGATGTCTTTTCGAGCAATAAAAAATTTTCCAGCTTTACGAACAACGGTTATTGAATCCATGTCTACTTCATAATATAAAGGAGAATAATAATATGCTATCAGTGTAATAATGCAAATTGGTAAAGCAGGAATAAGCGCAACAGATATAGGTCCGTTTTCTATCGTAACTCCAAGAGTAATAAAAATCAATAACACAAATCCGATTAAAACAACCGGTAAATATTTTGCTAAATTGTCTAAGGAAGCTTTAAACATATCGATGTTTTTTCTTTATAAGCTTTTTCAAAAGTATCTGCTACTTCTAATGATTTTTGGTTGACGTTAGACTGCGAAACTTTCACCACAACCGCAACTTCGGCTTGCGTTAGGGTTTACAAAATTGAATCCCTTTCCGTTTAGTCCGTCACTAAAATCCAATTCAGTATTTACTAAATAAAGAAAGCTTTTTAAATCACAAACCATTTTTATTCCTTTGTCTTCAAAGCTTTGATCCATGGGTTTTGTTTCGTTATCAAAATCTAATTTATAACTTAAGCCACTGCATCCTCCACCCACAACACTCACTCGCACAAAATAAGTTTCATCCAACTCCGCTTCTTTCATGAGTTGAATCACTTTTTCTTTTGCGATATCGCTTATATAAATGCTATTTTCTAATGCCGTCTCCATTTTCAATAAATTTCTTAGAGCAAAACTACGATTTTCAGTGTAATTATAATATAAAAACTATTTATGATTCTTTTCTGTTAACTACTAAATACCAATCGTTATCGAGTGGTAAATAGCCATAATCGAAACAAAAATAATATACATCTCCTTTTTTATTTTTATAAATATGGGTGTGGTATTTAAATAGAAACCCTTTTTCTATCATTCGTTCTTGTGTCGTTTTATGAAATTCTTCGCTTGCAGGAATTAGGTCTTGTAAAATTTTTCGGTTTTTGCGCAAAGCATTCACTACAGTTCGCATGTAGTTGGTATCGTTCGACTTTTGTTGATTGTTATAATTATTCCGACACGAATCATCACAAAATTTTTTATCGATTCGGCCTTTCAGTCCGCGCTCGCAGTTTAAGCAATTTTTGGTTATTGTATTCATAGTAGAGGTGGTTATAATATTCAAATATAAAAAATAAGCTCTTTAAAATAAGAATTCTTGTCCTTAACGATAAAATGTCTGTTGCGATATAAGATTTATTTTAAACCTATCTGCAATAAACGATCGCCTCTTTTTATCAAGATATTTTTAAATATCTTTGCGACTATGAAAAATAAAAACACTCCAATTGGATTTGGTTCAAGCTGTGTACATGCTGGTTTTGAGGCAGAACAACACCATAGTCACATCACTCCAATTTATGCAAGCAGTACTTATTTATTTGACAGTGCTGAGCATGCAGTTGATTTATTTACAGGTAAAGAAAAAGGATATATTTATGGCCGTTTTGGCAATCCAACTTCTACCCAAACAGAGGAAAAAATAGCTGCCTTAGAAGCTTATGGATTAAAAAATGAAGATGGTTCTCCTTTAGAATTGAAAGCTATTTTACATGCATCTGGTATGGCTGCCATTGCTACATTAATTTTAGCCAATGTAAAAAATGATGAAAAAGTATTAACGCATTTATCATTGTATGGTGGTACACAAGAGTTGGTAGATAAAGTTTTGCCAACTTGTGGAATTGAAACAATCATCATAGATTTTAAAGATTTAGCACTCGTAGAAAATACATTGAAAAATGATTCTTCGATAAAATTGCTTTACATAGAAACGCCCGCAAACCCTACCTTACAATGTGTAGATATTGAAGCACTGACAAAAATTGCTCATCAATATCAATGTAAAGTATCGGTAGATAATACATTTGCTACGCCTTATTTACAACAGCCTTTTGCATTCGGAGTAGATTTTGTTATGCACTCAACCACTAAATTTTTAAATGGACATGGTACAGCTATAGGCGGTGTATTGTTGGGTAAAGATGTAGAATTTATGAAAACCAAAGTAACAAAACATCATCGTTTGTTGGGTGCCAATTCCAATGCCTTTGATGCCTTTTTACTTAACAATGGTTTAAAAACTTTAGAAATTAGGATGGAGCGCCATTGTGCCAATGCAGAAAAAGTGGCCGCCTTTTTAGCTTCCCATCCGAATGTGGAATTTCTCAATTATTTAGGTTTAAAAAATCATCCAGATTATGCTTTGTGTAAAAAACAAATGAAGCATGCCGGAGCTTTAATGAGCTTTGAAGTAAAAGGAGGTTTTGAGGCAGGAAAGAAATTTATCAATCAATTGTCACTTTGTACAAGTGCCGTTTCACTAGGAACTTGCGATACATTAATTTCCCATCCTGCGAGTACAACCCACGTAGGAGTTGCCCCTGAATTAAGAATAAAATCGGGTATTACCGACGGCTTAATTCGAATGAGTGTAGGGATAGAAAATGTTGAAGACATAATTGTTGATTTGGAAAATGCATTGAAATAAATTTATGCATGATATAGAACCATATTATAATTGGCGACATGCTTACACAGCAGAAGAAGACGAGAAATCGCCTTTTTACAAACGTGAATACAGCGAATTTGAATTCTCGAATACGGTTTACAATTACTACATCCATCCACAATGGGATGATATTGATTCAAGAACATTATATATAAAAATTTTATTTGCCGATTATGATGAAAACTATGCCATCATAGAATTAATGGGCGAATGGAATGATGCTATAGAAAATGACATTCAGA
Source organism: Bacteroidota bacterium (assembly GCA_947460795.1). Lineage (GTDB taxonomy): Bacteria > Bacteroidota > Bacteroidia > Chitinophagales > Chitinophagaceae > OLB11. Next base: position 4,552 of record CANHJA010000013.1, read on the forward strand.
CATTAAAAAGAAATATTATTGATCTATTAATCACTCGAAAAATTTATAAATATATTTTAATAGGGGAAAACATTTTAACGTTTCACAGTGATGGAAATGATTATTATGAAGAGTGGTATGAGGATACAAAAGATTTCGGCGGATGGGTGGTAGCGCTTAATTTTTCTGATCAAACCGTTTATGATTTTAAAAAAGCACGCCTCCATAATTATATACATTTTTCCACCATCGACGAATGGCGTACATTAAAACCAGAACATTTATTTTTGAAAATTGATAATGAAATGATGCGATTGTTGGATTAAAATTATTCTAACTTTACGACTCAAACTAAAACTACAAAATATATTCATGCTCTCCATTTGGGAACGAAACGAATTGATTCATTATGATCATATCATCATTGGTAGTGGTATTGTAGGGTTGACAACTGCCTATTATGTAAAGAAAAAAAATCCATCTAAATCAGTGTTGGTTTTAGAAAGAGGATTGTTGCCTACTGGCGCAAGCACTAAAAATGCTGGCTTTGCTTGCATGGGTTCACTTACAGAAATTTTAGATGATTTAAAAATAGCAAGTGAGGAAGAAGTTTTGGAATTATTTCGATTGCGGAAAAAAGGGTTAGAACGATTGCAATCTATTTTAGGAAAAGAAAAAATAGGCTATCAAACGAATGGCAGTTATGAACTTATTTTTAAAAATGAAATAGCCGCATTAGAAAAAATAGATTATTGCAACCAACTTCTTCGAAAGGAAATCAAACAAGATGCATTTAGATTAAATAATTCTAAAATACAGGAATTTGGTTTTAATGGAGTGTGTGCCATGGTAGAAAATTTGTGTGAGGGAGAAATTGATACAGGACTCATGATGAAAAACTTAATTCAATTAGTATCCTCGATGGGTGTTGAAATTAAAACGGGTTGCGAAGTATTGTCATTTAATGAACATTCAAATCAGGTAGAGATTATTTGCAATAACCCCTTATTGAATAATGAACTCATCTTAAAATCTAATAAACTATTTATTTGCACCAATGCGTTTGCAAAAAAATTATTACCTCAAGCAAATGTAACTCCCGGACGAGGGCAAGTGCTGATAACAAAGCCAATTCCTGATTTAAAATTCAAAGGTATTTTTCATTTTGAAGAGGGCTACTATTATTTTAGAGAGTACAAAGGATGCATACTTTTTGGAGGTGGAAGAAATATAGATAAACAAACGGAAGAAACAACCGAATTTGCATTGAACCAAGCGATTCAGCAATCATTGATAGAGAAATTACAAACCATTATTTTACCAAACCAAGCTTTTGAAATAGATTTACAATGGACTGGAATTATGGCATTTGGTCCTACAAAAAAGCCAATAATAGAACCCTATTCCGATAAGGTATTTGTAGGAGTGAGAATGGGTGGTATGGGTGTAGCTATTGGCAGTGAGGTGGGATTTTCTTTGGCCGAAATGAGTTCATAAAAAAATAAAAATGATAAACGTAGAAATAAAAAAAGCTTCCATAGCAGATGTTCCAACAATTAAGGGTTTTATTTTGGAGCTCGCTGTTTATGAAAAATTAGAAAACGATGTAGTCGTTACAGATGAACTATTGATTGAAAATATTTTTACAAATCCGATTGCTCATTGTGTCTTGGCGTTTGAAAATGATCGACCAATAGGCTTTGCACTTTATTTTTATAATTACTCCACATTTATTGGACGTAAAGGATTGTATTTAGAAGATTTGTATGTACAACCAAACTATAGAGGAAAAGGCTATGGAAAAAAATTATTGTTGCATTTAGTGCAAACAGCTAAAAAAGAAAATTGTGGAAGAATGGAATGGAGTGTGTTGAAATGGAATCAACCTGCCATTGATTTTTATGAAAGCTTGGGTGCTAAAGCTATGCAGGAATGGTCGGTATATAGATTAGATGAAAAATCTATGCAAGTGCTTTAAAAACTAAATCTTCTAAAAAAGTATAGGTAAAGTTTTTTTTGTTTTTAGTACTAACATCGGTTAGTTTAGGTAAATGAGCCACAAAAAATTCTTGGTCATGTGCCGTTTCTATTGCAGTACTACTTAATGATTTTGTAAAAATATAGGAAGGGTTATAATCAGAAAATACCTTGGCAATTTTTGCACATAATTCTTTAAATGGTTTAAATACTTCGTGCTGATTAATTTCATTCACATCTTTTACTAAATATACTTTACTACTTTCAGCGATGACTATTCTATGTATGAAATATTTATTCATTTCCATTTCATGATTACTATTGGGCATTTCGTCTGTTAAAAGATGTAAAATAATTTTTATTTTTTCTTTTTTATCAATGACATTTTTTAACTGATAGTCCAACATAAAATCTAAATAACACCAATACCAATTAATGATATACAATAATAATTTCTGCTTATTTTCAAAATATCTATAAATAGAGGCTTCTGTAGTTTCAGCAACAGCAGCTAATTTTTTAAACGTAAACTGCTCAAATCCTATTTCGTATATAAGGTCAATGGAATGCTTTAAGATTTTTTTTCCTAAATCACTGCTTTCTGGATTGCGTAAATAAATATGCTCATTTACTTTAAATGTTAAACTAAATTCCATTTTTTGATAATAATTGCCAAAACTACAAAACATCTATTATTAATAGTAATAATAAAAATATTATTAGCATAATAAATATTTATAATAGTAATACTATTATTTATGAAATAAAAGCTATTTTTGCAAAATAGTTATTTAAATATGAACAAGACAACCTCTTTTAAAAAATTATCGAATTTAATTACTTCAGAAAAAAAAGAAATTTCGAATATATATGTCTTTGCAGTTTTAAGTGGAATTATTCAATTATCGTTGCCACTTGGGGTACAATCTATTATAGGTTTTGTGTTAAGTGGCACATTTTCTACTTCTCTCATGGTGCTTATTTCATTGGTCATAACGGGTGTTTTAAGTGCTGGTTTATTGCAGATACAACAAATGAAGATTATTGAAAAAATTCAACAAAAAATATTTCATAAATATGCTTTTTTATTTAAGAAAAGTTTGTTGGATATTGATTTAAAACAAGCGGATGACACTTATTTACCTGAAATAATGAATCGTTTTTTAGATGTAAGTACTTTGCAAAAAGGACTTACAAAAATATTATTAGATATACCACTGGCTAGTATCCAAATTATTTTAGGTATCTTAATAGTAGCAATGTATCATCCATTGTTTTTAATATTGGTATTAATTATGTTGATAATTATTGCTGTTATATTTTATATAACTACCAAGAAAGGATTAGAAACGAGTATAAAAGAAAGCTCATATAAATATGAAACAACAGGATGGTTAGAAGAAATGGCTCGATTAATCCATCATTTCAAAATGCATCGTACGCACCAATTATCACTCAGTAAAATGGATCAAAAAGTAAATCATTATTTAGATTATAGAACAAAACATTTTAATATTTTATTGTTTCAATTTAAAAATTTAGTGTTTTTAAAAATAATGATAACAGCAACTATGTTATTTGTTGGCACTTATCTATTAATCAATCAACAATTAAATGTAGGACAGTTTGTAGCTGCTGAAATAATTATATTAACTATGATTTCTTCTGTAGAAAAAATAATTATCAATCTTGATACGTTTTACGATATGCTTACTTCACTTGATAAATTACATACAATAGAAAAACAACCTTCTGAAATGAGTGGAGATTATTCTATATCGAATTTAAATAATGGAATAGATATAGAATTTGCACAAGTAAATTATTCTTACCTCGAAAATAATCTGGTATTCGATCAGTTTTCTTTTAAAATAAATGCAGGAGAAAAAATCGCCATTGTAGGAAAAGATGGTTCGGGAAAATCAACTTTATTGCGATTATTTTCTACTTTATATAAACCATCACAAGGAAGTATATTATTGAATCAAATTCCTTTAAATAATTTAAATCTAAATCAAGTAAGAGAACACATTGGAATCATGTTTAATCGATTAGATATTTTTAGTGGTACCATTACTGAAAATATTGCCTTTGGAAATGAATCCATTACTTTTCAGGACATCATACATTTTTCAAAATTAATTGGTTTAGAGGCATTCATAAATGACTTACCTTTTGGTATGGAAACATTTATAGATACAACAGGAAAAAAATTACCTCGTTCTGTAATCAAAAAAATATTAATATTAAGAGCAATAGTAAACCAACCAGCATTGATTTTGTTAGAAGAACCTTTTTCTGATTTAGAAGAAGATAGCATTGAATTAATAGAGGATACTTTACTTAATCATTTACCCAATTCAACTGTAATCGTTGTTTCGAATGAAAAAAGTTTCAATCAAAAATGTGATAAAACCTTTAATCTAGCAGATAAAAAATTAACGATAATTTCAAACAAATAATTTATAGAAAATGGCATTCGATTCAATTTCATATAAGAACATTTATAACATTGATAAAACAAATAAAGTAAGTCGTGTTTTACTTATTCTATTGGCAGCATTAATCGCTTGTTTGTTTTTACCTTGGACTCAAAATATTCGTACAAAAGGAAATGTAACTACATTGCGCCAAGAACAAAGAGCACAAGGTGTAACTACAATTATTCCTGGTCGAATTATGAAATGGTATATTAAAGAAGGCGATATTGTACAAGCTGGAGATACGATTGCACAATTAACGGAGGTAAAAGAAGATTATTTAGATCCGGCTTTGCTTGTGAGAACAGGAGAACAGCTTACCGCGAAAGAGCAATCTATTACATATTATCAAGAAAAAACAACTGCTCAACAAAACCAAATAACGAACTTACAATCCAGTTTAGAAATTAAAACCAATCAATTAAAAAATAAAATTCAACAGCAAAGAGTAAAAATAAAATCAGACAGTGCAAACTTGATAGCTGCAAGAAATGATTACCAAATAGCAAATAAACAATATGCTCGTCAAAAAGAATTATATGATCAAGGCTTGGTTTCATTAACACAATTAGAACAACGAAATCAATCATTGCAATCTTTTCAAGCTCGGATGATTGCTAATGAAAATAATTTAACAAACTCCCGTCAAGAACTACTCATCACGAATTTAGAGTTAGGAGGTGCACAGCAAGAATATATGGAAAAAATGAATAAAGCACAAAGCGAAATCATGCAATCCATGACACAAATTGCATCGGGTCAAGGAGATATTTCTAAATTAAAAAACCAATATTCTAATTACAAAAATAGGGCACAATTATATTTTATTATAGCACCTCAAAATGGACAAATTGTGCAAGCTAAAAAAAGTGGTATTGGTGAAATAATTAAAGATGGCGAAACCATTGCTGAAATAGTTCCCACAGAAATGGATTATGCAGTAGAATTATTTATTGAACCATTAGACATTCCTTTGGTGAATATTGGTCAATCGATTCGATTTGTTTTTGATGGTTTCCCTGCAATCGTTTTTAGTGGTTGGCCTTCGGCTAGCTATGGTACTTTTGGTGGTAAAATAGTCGCAATTGAAAATGCTGTTTCTCCTAATGGAAAATATCGAATTTTAGTAAAAGAAAATAAAAAAGATAAACCATGGCCAAAACAATTAAGACTCGGTGCTGGGGCACAAGCCATCGCATTATTAAAAGATGTTCCGGTGTGGTATGAACTGTGGAGAAATATAAATGGATTTCCACCAGATTTTTATCAATCTAAAAATGATGTTTCAAAAAAGAAATTGAAGTAATGAGAAAACTATTTTTATTCCTATGGGTGATATTGATTGTTCAAATCAATACAAATGCGCAAACCCTTTCTGAAAACGAATTGATACAGGTTGTAAAAAAATATCATCCAATAGCATTACAAGCAAAAAATTTAATTGAACAAGCTAAAACAGATATAACCGAAGCTCGTGGTGCTTTTGACCCATTATTACAAAGCAATACTACTCGTAAAGATTTATCGGGAAACAATTACTATAACTATCAAAATATAGCATTAAATATTCCAACTTGGTATGGTATTGAGTTAAATGCAGGGATAGAAAATGTTGCAGGAAATAATGTTGATCCACAAAGAACATTCAATAGTTCAAGCTATGTAGGAGTTAACTTTTCCGTTATCAAAAATATTGTAATTGATAAACGAAGAGCTGCTTTAGAACAATCTAAAATTTTAGTTAGTCAATCTGAAGCGGAGCGAAAATTAGCGGTCAATAATATTTTATATGAAGCAACCAATCAATATTGGCAATGGGTGCAAGCCTATCGCGAATGGACCATTGTGAATGATGTAATTGCAATCAACCAACAAAGAATAAAATTTACCAAAGAAGTAATTAAAATTGGTGAGCGCCCTGCTATCGATAGTGTAGAAGCGATTACACAATTACAATATTATTTAAGTTTGCAAAATGAGTTATATATGCAAATGCAAAGTGCTTTTATTCAACTCTCTTCTTATACTTGGAAAGAAAACGGAGTTGCTTACAACTTACCCGAAAATATAACTCCCGCTACTGCATCGTTTACTATGAATCTAGTAGAAAAAGATTTGCCAGTACAAGAAGAATTAATTCAAGAAGTTGTAAACAACCATCCCGAATTAGAAATTTATCAGACTAAATTTAAATTTTTAGAAATTGATAAACGATTAAAATTTCAAGAGTTATTGCCAGATGTAAAAGTGAAATACAATCAACTTGGTAAAAATTATTTTTTAAATGAAACCCTTGGACAAATTCCTCTAGAGAAAAATTATCAATATGCAGTTTCTTTTGCAATGCCTTTACGATTGTCGCAAGCAAGGGCAAATTATGCACAAGCAAAACTAAAAATTGAGTACACAAAGTTTCAACAAAATAACAAACAACGATTTTTAGAAAATAAAATTAGAGAACAATTCAACATACTCACTCAATTAAAAAATCAAATGAATATTCAACAAAATCTTTATGAAAATTTGAATGTTCTATTGAAAGGAGAAGAAGCCCGATTTGAAAATGGAGAAAGTTCGTTGTTTTTAATCAATAGTAGAGAGCAAAAAAAAATAGAAACATTGCAAAAACTGAATGCTACGATTGCAAAATTTTATAAACAAAAAACAGCCTTGCGTTGGGCAAGTGGCGTACTTTGGAAAGATTGATAATTATAAGTTATCTTTACCAAATTAATAATATTTTCAATTGAAATTCATTGACTTTAATTTAGAATCAAGCCTACAAGAAGGACTCGATTCTATGGGGTTTGAAACGCCCACTCCCATACAAGAACAAGCAATTCCTATTATTTTAACTAATAAAGATTTAATTGCCGTAGCCCAAACCGGCACCGGGAAAACAGCTGCTTTTTTATTGCCTATTTTACATAAACTAGCCAGTAGCCAATTAGATGAAACCAATACATTAATCATAGTACCTACTCGAGAGTTGGCATTACAAATAGATCAAGCCATACAAGGATTGGCTTATTTTACAGGTGCTAGTTCTTTGGCTATTTACGGAGGTGGCGATGGACATGTTTTTGAAAATGAAAAACGTGCGCTTACTCAAGGGGCGAATATTATTATTGCCACACCAGGCAGATTAATGTCTCATTTAAATATGGGCTATGTTAAGTTTGATAAAGTACAACATTTAATATTAGACGAAGCGGATAAAATGTTAGACATGGGATTTGTGGATGATATTTTAAAAATAGTTACTTACTTGCCCAAACAACGACAATCACTCATGTTTTCGGCAACCATGCCACCAGCCATTAAAAAGTTTGCCCAACAACTTTTACACGATCCCGCAGAAATTGCCATTGCTATTTCTAAGCCTGCAGCAGGAGTTACTCAATTAGCTTATTCGGTATATGATGGACAAAAAAATGAGTTAATAAAGTCGATTCTGAAAGAAAAAACATATTCAAGTATTTTAATTTTTTCATCTACCAAAGAAAAAGTAAGAATTTTGAATCGAGAACTGAATCAAGCAGGGCTAAAATCAAAAGCGATCCACTCTGGTTTAGAGCAAGAAGAAAGAGAAGAAGTACTTCGAAGTTTTAAAAACAAGAATACACAAATTTTAGTTGCTACTGACATATTATCAAGAGGAATTGACATTGAAGATATTAATTTAGTCATCAATTATGATTTACCGAATGATGCGGAAGATTATATTCATAGAATTGGACGCACCGCTCGTGCTGCAACCAAAGGTGAAGCCATCACATTTATCAATGAAAAAGATGCTTTTAAATTTCATAAAATAGAGCAGCTCATGGAACGCGAGGTGGAGAAAAAAGCATTGCCTGCTCACCTAGGAGAGGGGCCACTTTACAATCCTAAAACAAAGCCTCCACGCCCACCATTTAAGAAAAAGTTTGTAAAGCGTAAATAAGAGTTGGATTCTCAATTCCTTTTTTTATAAAACGAATATGCGCTGTTTCTGTTATTCGTAAACGCCTTAAAAAACCTGTGAATGTTGCTTACAGTTTTTTCTTACACACATAAATAATTTTTTAGGAGTTGAAATATATATATTTTTGTTTCTAAAATATATTTAACATGAAAAAATTATCCATTTTATATGCGCTTTTAATAACTTCTATTGGTGCTTTTGCGCAGCCAGACAATTATGTTTTCACAGTTAGTAAAAATGTACCTTACCAAAATTTAATATCTCCAACAATAGTAACCACTCAAGGTTGGGACGATTTTGATGCAACCATTCCATTAGGATTCAATTTTAAATTTATGGGTGACAGCACCAATACATTGTTTTTTGATAGCAATGATATGAATACAGGTACAGAATTACAATTTAATACTACCGCAAATACTGCCAATCCATTTCATGTAATCAGTTGGTTTTATGATTTGGAAGATAGATATAATAATGATGTAACAAAATCATCTACTGTAGGTTATAAAACAGATGTGGTGAACGCAAAAAATGTAACTAAAATTGAATGGAATAATGTTGGGTTTTGGGATGACACTTTTCATGTAGATACTGCAAATGTTCAACTTTGGTTATATGAAGAAAATAATGCGTTGGAATTTAGAATCGGAAATAGTTCGAGAGCCGATATCACTTCCTTAATTCAAGACCCAAATGTATATGGCTTTAAAGGCCCTGTTTTTGCACTTGTTAAAAACTTATCGCTAACGTTAGCTGGTCCCTCAGCGGATAATATTTATTACCCTTCAAATATTAATACACCGGCTATGGACTCTACTGATATTGTGTCCATGTTTACCAATCCGTCGAGTATTGGAATCGATTCTTTCCCAAATGCAAATACATTAATGCGTTGGGCGCCGGCGGTAGCGAATGGCGTAAACGCTGTATCTTTAAATGATCATATTTCTGTATATCCAACTTTATTTGCTTCTACTTTTTCGATTGATTTTAAAGCAAAAAACAATTATCAATTATCTGTTTTTGATATCAATGGACGATTTTTGTTCACTCAAAAATTAGCAAAATCTTCAGAAAATATTGATATGAGTAACTTTGCTGCTGGAAATTATATTTTGATGTTGAACAATGATTCAGAAAAAATTGTTTATCAAATTACGAAAAAATAAAAGATTTGTAAAACGCAATTAAGATTTAATTACCCTCTTAATGAATTTTTGATTTTTCTTATTTAGTACAATCTGTTTACTAATTTTTACCGCTGTTTCCATTTTTGTTTTTTAAAAATGGAAACAGTTTTTTTAAATAGTAAAAATATTACCATATTTCTTTTTAATTTTCTCAAACTATTTGATTATTAAATTGAAATCTCAAACTATTGTATCAAGTAGTTATTTTTTTCTTTAATATTGTATTAGAGAAGAGTACCCGTTATGAGATTCAAAATAATAGTAGCATTTATGCTGTGCACCGTTTATTCAGTTGCACAAATACCAACTGGTTATTACAGCACTGCCACCGGAGTAGGGTATACTTTAAAAACTCAATTATATAATAAAATTAACAACCACACTAATTTAGGATATGCTGGTTTATGGTCTGCCTATGCTACAACAGATAGAGACAATCAATATGAAAATGACAATACTATTTTTGATCTTTACTCAGAAAACCCAACAGGCTCAGACCCTGTAACATTTTTGTATAGCACCAATCAATGTGGCATTTATACTACACAAGGTAATTGTTATAATAGAGAACATATTATACCACAATCTATTTTTAATTCGGCTTCGCCAATGCAATCCGATGCACATTTTATTGTACCCGTAGATGGTTATGTAAATGGGATGCGTTCTGATAATCCACACGGAAATGTTGCAGTTGCTTCCTGGACTTCATTAAATGGTAGTAAACGAGGAACGAGTGCTGTGCCTGGTTATACAGGAACCGTATTTGAACCATTGAATGATTTTAAAGGAGATATCGCTCGGATGTATTTTTATTTTGCTACCAGATATGAAAATTTAGTTGCAGGGTATACCTCTTATCCTATGTTTAATGGTACCAGCAATCAAGTGTTTAGTACTGCATTTTTAAATTTGCTCATTTCGTGGCACAATCAAGACAGTGTAAGTGCTCGAGAAATAGCTCGTAACAATGCCATTTATGCGTTGCAAAATAATAGAAACCCTTTTATTGATCATCCAGAATATGTTGGAATGATATGGGGAAATAATACCACGCCAGTTGGTCAAAATATTACATTTAATTCGTTAGCGAATGTACCTTATAGCAATGATACCATTACATTAACTGCGACTAGCAGTTCAAATTTACCCATTTCGTACACCAGTTCAAATCCGAATGTGGCCACGGTGTTTGGGAATTTAGTAACGATTGTTGGCGTTGGCACTACAACAATTACCGCTTCGCAAAATGGAAATACATTTTATACTGCTGCTACCCCTGTATCACAATCCCTAACTATTATTCAGGCTACGCAAACCATCATTTTTAATGCCTTAGCAAGTAAAGTTTTGGGAGATGCTCCTTTTGCATTATCTGCCTCTGGAGGAGCCTCAGGAAATGCAATTACGTTTGTTAGTAGCAATCCGTCAGTAGCTTCAGTCTCGGGAAATAGTATAACCATTGTTGGTGTTGGGACAACGAATATTACTGCTACTCAATTGGGTAATTCTAATTTTTTAGCAGCTCCGGATGTAGTAAGAAGCTTAACGGTTAGCCATGGCATTCTTGCAGGTTGGGACTTTAGTACTTTGGCAGGAGGCACTGGTAGTAATAATTTTGGAGTAAGCCCATATAATGCAACTTTTAGCTCAACTAATTGCAGTGTTGGAGGATTAACAAGAGGTGCAGGAATTTTAGCACCCACCACTTCAGCAGCAGCAGCAAGGGCTTGGGGCGGCACTGTAAATACAGCTACATCTTCCTCAGCAATTGGTATAAATTCATTTATCACATTTACTATAAAACCATCCAATGGATATGCATTGGATTTAGGTTCAATGAATCCAATTGATTACAGACGCTCAAGCACAGGTGCAACCAATGCTTTAGTTCAATATTCTATAAATGGTGGTACCTATGTATCCATAGCTACGTTAAATTTTACTAGCAATGCTTCCGCAGGAGCCTCAGCTGGAATAATTGATTTATCAATGATTGCTGACTTACAAAATATTCATTCATCTCAAACGATCACTATTAGAATAATTCCTTATGGAGGAACTGGTGGATCTTTTTATTTTTATGATCAAGCAGTTTCATCGGCGTATGATTTAAGTGTATTGGGAATTATCCGTTTATGCAATGCTTCTCATTCTAACAAAATAGATACCATTCCTTTGAGTGCAACACCGTATCAATGGAATGGTCTAAATCTTTCTTCATCCGGAGTTTACACATTCACAACGATTAATTCTTTGGGCTGCGATTCCACAGCAACTTTACACTTAACCGTATTACCAAACAATGCAACCTTAAATCTAAAAGTATTTTTAGAGGGTTATTATATTTCTTCGAACACGATGACCCCTGCTTTGTTGAATGAAGGTGTAGGCAATAATGCACTTTTATGTGATAGTATTACAGTGGAGTTACATCAGGCTACTGCGTCTTATGCATTGGCTTATACGTATACAGGTATTATTGGTACCAATGGTTTATTGGCTTGTACATTTCCTGGCAGTGCGATTGGCAATGCATATTACATAGCAGTGAAACACCGCAATTCAATTGAAACTTGGAGCGCTAATCCAGTAACAATTACAGCAGAAACATCGTATGATTTTAGCAATGCAATTACAAAGGCTTATGGCAACAATCAAGCGACAGTAGGCAATGCACAGTATGCATTATTGAGTGGTGATATCAATCAGGATGGCTTTGTAGATGTTGGGGACTATCCTTTATTTGATTCTGATTTGCAAAATGGTGTTTATGGAATTTATATAGCAACCGATTTAAATGGAGATGGCTTTGTAGATGTTGGGGATTATCCTTTATTTGATGCCAATAATCAAAATGGAATTTATTTAATTACTCCTTAAAATAAGTAACGTAAAATGGCATAAAAAAATCCGAAGAATTATTCTTCGGATTTTTCATTTTATAATTTCACTATTTTCTTCACTGTTTTTGCTTTTGAAGAATTCATTTCTATAAAATAAATACCTCCATTTAAATGACTCGTATTTAGTTTTATTTGTTTGGTAAAATTACCCGATTGAATTTTTTGCCCTTTGTTATTCATCAATGTAAAATCAATTTTTTCCGAATTGTTTGAATTTATTTCTACAAAATCATTCACAGGATTTGGGTAAATAGTGAGTTGATTTCCTAGTTCATTATCTTCAAAATGAGTAGCTGATAGGGTTTGATTCAATGCAAATTGTCCTTCTTTATTCAATATCCAATTGTTCGGATCAATTTTAATACCCGTAATTATTTTGGAACTAGGAATCATGAATGTATGTAAATTTTGTGCAATATCTACTTTAATAATTGTATCTCCACTCGCACTTAAACAACGAATTTCGAGCGGTGTTTTAAATAATGGAGTTGCTGTAGACGTAGTAGATTCGTTTACTTTGATATAGATATTATTTCCATCACTATAATATTGACCATAAAAAACCGGGCTGCCCGAACCATAAATCCATTGGTCAAAATAATCATTCAAATTAATGCCTGTAAACGCTTGTAAGGAATTGTGTAAATCATCTATACTAGCTGTAGAAAAAGAATATTGAGTTTGAAAGTTTTTTAAACCTGCAAAAAACAAACTGTCTCCTAATAAATAGCGAAGCGTATGAACGACTGCACTCCCTTTGTCATAAGTAAGTCTACTATCAAAAATTCTGTTTACATCTGTTGTATCGGTAAAATAAACGGTTGCATTATTGTCTTGCAATACATTCGTGTGCACATCCAACATTTTAGCTTGCGCTGCGGATAAGTTATAAAAATGTTCAAACGCTAAGTATTCACCATAAGAGGCAAAACCTTCGTTAATAAAAATATCTTTCCATGTTTTACAAGTTACATGATCTCCAAACCACTGGTGCATTAACTCGTGTGCGTTGAGTGAAAAATTTTGTAAAAATCCAACGCTAGTCATAGTTTGATGTTCCATACCACCGCTAAATGGAGCCATGCAATGGCCATATTTTTCTCCATAAAAAGGATATAAACCCAAGCGGTCAGAAAAATATTCAACCATCATGCCCAAGCTGTCTAAATAGGGTTTTAAAAAGGGCAATGTATTTGGGTTGTTATAAACATAATTTACAATCGGAATGCTGTCGTTAGGTAAGCTAGCAGGATGTGCATAGGTAGTATATTCTACATATCGAGCAATGGCTACAGAAATTAGGTAATAGTCAATTGAATAACGTGTTTTCCAACGGTATTTTACTTTGTTATTGGGAAGAGCATCAATGCCTTCGAGGGTTCCATTGGAGCCTACTTTATTTAAATTATCTGTGGTCACAAAAACCCATGCACTGTCGGCTTTGTCTTGTAAAAATTGTTTGCATGGGAACCACTCATAAGCACTGTATGGCTCACTTAAACTCCATGTAGCTTGATTTCCCCATGCACCTGATGTTCCAGTACTAAAACCATCGCCAATGGCACTGCCTCCCGTTATTGACGCATTTCCTTTGTAAAAAATTTGAATTGAAATAGATGCATTTTGCAAAGCAGGAGTAGGTAAAATGGCATACGATATTCCAGCATTTCTTACAAAAGGAATGGATTGATTATTGTAAAGAATGCTATCTAACGTCAGTGCTTGATTTAACTCAAAACAAAAAGTATCTAAACTGGCACTGGTAACGGTGGCGCCAATGGTCGTAAATCCACTTACATTGGTATTGTTTCGTTCAGCAGCAATATCTAAATAATAAAAATGAACATCATATTGGCTCATTAATGCATTGGCAAAATTGCTAGCCCTTGTTTTCTTTTTAATCGATTGGTAGGCCTTTACCTTTCCTTCCGAGCAAGTAGTAGCAGTTTCTTGTGCTATGAGGTTATGAATGAATGCAAAGCATATTAAAATTAAAACTATTTTTTTCATGGGATAAAATTAAACTAAAATAGGCATCCTCAATATTCAAAACGATAATTCTCCATAATTTAGAGATTATTGGCGGTTAATTTTCTAGTAACTATTTACATATCAATAAAATGGATAAAAAAATGAATTCTCTAAAGTAGAGTACAGATACTTCAACCTGCATAGGAAATAAATATTTTTTAAAATGGTCATATTTTCGATGTATATTCGGTATTGAAAAAACACATAGATCTTAATTTAATGAAACATATTAGCGTTTAGCTAAAAGTATAACTGTAAAAGAAACCTACTAAAATTTCTTAAAAATATACAGCCAGCATTTATTATACATCCATGGATAACGAGGGTGTCCTGGCATTGTTTGTTTACCTCTGTTAAAACCTACGTTGATTGTTTTTTTCGTGTAGACACAATGAAATAAACAACATATGGTTAATTGTAAAAGCGTTGCAAAGTTTGTAGTATTTTATTCGTCAACTGAAAACATTTGAAAAATCATTAAAATCCATGATAAACAAAAATGAAAAGTAAATTGAGGAGATGTCAATTTAAGGACAAGCAACAATGGTTTGAGTTTATCAAGTAAACCATTCAAAAATTACCAAACTCTGCCAGCCGTTGGTCTGAAAGAATGAGTAGTATGCTCACCAATAAAAAAATAATCTACTAAAAAATGAAAAAATTAAAAGTAATCGCACTCAGTGCATTAGCGTTTGTAACCATCGCAAGTATGGTATTTGTTGGTTGTCAGAAAGAACAGGAAACATTTAGTTGTAATACTAAAATAAATGATAAAGTTATAAAAAACAGAGAAGCAAATCAGAATATTTCACGATATGATTTAGCTAAGTTAGATGATTTGGACTA
>CANHJA010000014.1 GCA_947460795.1 Bacteroidota bacterium
ACTCGAAAAAACAATTCGTCCAAAAGGGTTATCCTCAATTCATGCTGCTTGGTTTTGTAACGAATCTAAAAATTCAATATGGCTCTACGATCTTCAAAAAGGTTTATTTTTAGTAGACAATAGCCGTTTCAATGTTATTAAGTCCCTCCCTAATTTAGGAAACAAATTAAGCGAATCAATAATTGATATCTACAAAGTAAAAAATCATATTTATATCATTTCAAATCTGGCCGAAATACTGGATTACAACATCACTGAAAATTCATTTCAAATTTATAAAAAACCGAAAACTGATAACCAAATTTACACAAATTCAGGGCTTGATAAATTTGGCAATATTTTCATTACTTCGATCTACTCAGATTTAATTTTCTTTGATCCTATCAACAAAAAATTTTCTAAATCAAATTTATACCAACTAAATAATAATCTCATTGCGGTAAGCGAAATTATTTATAACCCAATGGCCGATGCGCTTGTTTTAACAACCTATGGACAAGGGCTCTTTGTATTTGATTATGCGTCTAATAAATTATTGCAATTTAAGAAAAATGAAATGCCTATTCGCATTTCAAATAACTACTTGATTAGCATGGCCATTAATAAAGAATGCATTCTTTTTGTTGGATCTGAAGGTTCTGGCATCGACATTTTCGATCCCTATATTAAAAAATTTAGCACCATTACAACCAATGATTCTATAAAGTTTAACAACTTAAAATTTGTTCGAAAACTAGTTGAAGACAATCAAAATAATTTATTTATTGGCACTTCTGGAAATGGTGTTTTTAAATTTAATAATACTACCAAATCGCTTGAATTTATAAATACAAATAAAATAAGCGACCCGGACAATTTTCTAATAGAAATGCTTTGTACAGATAATAAACTTTGGCTAGGTTACTTTGGAAATGGCATTGACGTTTGTGACATAAACTCATTTGCAACGTTACATAAATTCAGAGCTGGCACAAATAAAAACAATATTTCTGATGGAGTAATTTGGTCGATGCTGGATGATCAAAAAGGTAATATTTGGATTGGGACCAAAAATGGCGGGCTGAATAAAATTGATAAAAAATCATTTGCCGTAACTCAATTTGACAATATAAATTACCCGATGTTTGATCAAAATGGAGTATGCACAATTAAACAATTAAATAGCAGAATACTTCTCTTAGGAACAACAAAAGGGTTATTCTCATTTGATATAATTACGAATAAATGCACTTTATTATTTAATGGAATTTTCAAAAAAAAGGATGATTATGAAGTTTCAATTAAATACATTCATATAGACAAAAAAAACAGATTGTGGCTGGGTACAGATGGAAACGGCATCATTGTTTTAGATAAAAATTATCAATTTATAAAAAATTTTAATGCGAATAATTCACTAAAAAACAATGTTATATATTCAATCCTTCCTCAAAATGACACTTCCTTTTGGATTAGTTCTAATGCAGGGATAGCGAATATTATTTGGAATGAAAAAACGCTAAATTCTACCGAGAATATAAAAGTTAGAAATTTTGATGAGATCAATGGCTTGCAATCAAATGAATTTAATACTGGAGCCTATTGTTTATTAAAAAATGGAGACATTGCTTTTGGAGGCATGAATGGATTTAATATTTTCAATCCAAAAGAAATAGTCAATATCCCTGTTTTGCCAGAAGTTTACATCAGTGAATTAAAAGTTTTCGAAAACAATTTCAACAATCAAAAAAGTATATCTTATTTAGATCAAGCATTTCTTAAATCCTTTGAAAATACAATATCGATTGAATTTAATACACTGGGGTTTTCATTGCCAGAAAAAACAAAATATCAATATCAGTTAATTGGGAATGATAAAGATTGGATTATGTCGGGAACAAGAAATTATGTTTCATACACCAACCTAAAAAGTGGAGATTACGAATTTCGAGTAAAAGCGAGCAACTATGATGGCGAATGGAATGAAAAATACACTACTTTAAAAATTCACATTGCCACTCCTTTTTACAAAACATGGTGGTTTATTTTATGCAGCGTAATTGTAATTTTTACAACCATCTATTTTATATACAGCTATAAAATAAAAGAAAATAAAGAAAAAGAAGCCTTGCGAATATTATATAATAAAGAATTGGCTCAGCTTGAATTAAAGGCTTTAAGAGCTCAAATAAATCCACATTTTTTATTTAACTCTTTAAATTCGATCAATAATTTTATTTTAAAAAATGATACTAAAAAAGCATCTCGATATTTAGTAAAATTCTCTCAACTGGTTCGAAGCATTTTAAACCACTCTTCAACATCTCTTATATCGCTGGAAGAAGAGCTTCAAACTATAGAATTATATATGCTTATAGAAGGAATGCGCTTCAACGATCAGTTTAGCTATAAAATAAATACTAATTCTTCTATAAATACTAGCAGTATTTCAATTCCTTCATTACTTTTGCAACCATATGTAGAAAATGCCATTTGGCATGGTTTACTTCATAAAGAAGGTGAAAAAAAGATTACAATTTCTATAGAAAAAATAAACGAACATTCTATTTCTATAGAAATTAATGACAACGGAATAGGACGAAAAAGAGTACAAGAAATTAATAATTTATCCCAAAAAGGAAAATCTTTTGGGATGCAAATTGGAGAAGATCGACTTAAATTAATTAAACAAAGCACAGGACAAATGGCGCAAGTTGATGTAGTTGATTCTTATGACGAACACAATATTGGAAATGGAACAACTATTAAAATTATTATTCCAGCTAAAATGTTTAATAGCAACGAGGGATAATCAATTATTTGTCGTTTAACACTTAAAATTAAATAATATGTACAAAGTAGTAATCATAGACGATGAAGTTAATTGTGTTGAAGTACTGGAATTATTAATTTCCGAAAACCATAAAGACTTAGTTGTTGTTGAGAAGTTTACATCCTCTGTTAAAGCATTGGAGTTTCTTCAAAGCAATGTAGTCGATTTAGTTTTTCTTGATATACAAATGCCGTTTTTAACAGGTATTGATTTATTGAGTCAATTTCAAAACCCTGCTTTTCAAGTAATATTTACAACAGCTTTTGACCAATTTGCCATTAATGCAATTAAGCTTTCTGCCTTAGATTATTTATTAAAACCGATTGATGAAGATTTATTATCTACTGCCATCGATAAATTTAAAAAAAATAAAAGTAAAGTAGACATTCAGTCTCAATTGACTAATTTAATTCAACAATATCAAGCACCAAATACCTCTTCAAGCTCATTTTCAAACAACAAAATTACGGTTTCTCTTCAGGACAAAATAT
This sequence comes from Bacteroidota bacterium, assembly GCA_947460795.1. Lineage (GTDB taxonomy): Bacteria > Bacteroidota > Bacteroidia > Chitinophagales > Chitinophagaceae > OLB11. The sequence continues at coordinate 3,304 of CANHJA010000014.1, forward strand.
TGTTTATTGATCCGATGGAAATAATATATTGTCAAAGTAATGACAACTACACAACCATTATTTTAAAAAATGGAGAGAAAGTTTTAGCGTCCAAAACCATTAAGCATTTTGAAGACCTTTTATCCTCACAAGGATTTTTAAGACCGCATCAATCGTATATAATTAATGGGAAATACATAGAACAATATAATAAAAAAGATGGAGGTTGTTTGATCATGATCGACGGCACTTCAATCCCTGTTTCCAGAAACCGAAAAGAAGAAATTATGATTATGCTGAAATAAATAATCTAAAATGTACGCTATCAATTACAATTGATGGTTACACCTAGTTTATTGTGTTCGCTGCTGCTCTAATTTTATTATCTATCCCTTTTCTAAATGCAAACAATAGCAACCCGCAAAGGGCTATGCAAACTGCTAATATCTCGGCCTGTGTTGGTTTAATAAAACCCCAATCGTATTGAGAATTTACACGAATTTGTTCTATTAAAAATCGCTCAGCTCCATTCAATATTAAATAAATGGAGAACATCGTTAAAGGCGTTTTCATTTTTTTACGATTCGTCCAAAGAAAAACAAATATTGCAAATCCCATTAAAAACTCGTAAACGGGTGTAGGGAAAACGGGTATAGGCAACGCGCTGCAATAATCTCCTTCGCAAGCAGGCATTTCTTCTCCTACATTATTTACATTATTTGGATAAGTATAAGCAAAAAGCCAAGTGGGCAAAAAATCAGGTCCTTGAATTTGTTTATGAGGAATGATTTCATCTTTTTTAAAATGACGATAAACATGTGCTTCATGTAAGGCAACTTGTTGTTCGAAAGGCAAAGTAGATTTTACTACTTTTGCGTTTGCATCTGTCATGTAGGCCGAGTTGTATATCCCCCAATCGCCATCGCCACTTACTTGACAACCTAAGCGACCGATAGCATAACCTAGAATTAATGCTGGTGCTGCGGCATCACATAAATGTCTAAAATCTAATTTTATTCGGCGCGCAAAATACCAAAGTGCAAAAGTTGCTACAATTAACCCACCATAAAAAGTCAACCCACTGCTTGATAGCAAACTACCCAATGGATCTCTTATAAAATCTTCCCAAGTTTCTAATGCATTAAATATTTTTGCTCCCGCAAAGCCACCCAATGCCGCTATCACAGCCACATCACCAACTCTAGAACTAGGATATGTTTTTACCTTTTTCTTCGTTTCTGCTGTAATTGTTTTATCTCTGGTAAAATATTTAATACCAACAGCCCCTAGTAAAAATAATATACCTATAATCAAATTGCCTTTACTCGAAAATAAGTAACTCATTGGATCTGGCGATGCTTCTTTAAAATTGAGAAACATTCCAATTACTTTAAAACCAACCAAGAAACCAACAATTCCATTGGAGATATAATCAAAAATGGTAATGGGCTTACCGATTGTAATTTCGTCAATCGTAAATCCGACAATTCCATCCTCTTCTTTTCTTTTTAGTTCTTTAAAAATAATATACCCAGCTGCTAAAAAAGCCATAGCAACCATAAAGCCAAATGACTTTAATAAGCTCAATGCGGGCAGATCAATACCAAATAAGTCTTTTAAAAAAAAATGAAAATCAGGATACATTTTTTGAATTTTGAATGTTAGATTCGAATGTAAATAAGGCCTTCGGTTTACGAATATTATAAACTAAAACCGATTACAAAACACGTTGAAAATTAGCAATGTTGTTCAAATGCTTGCGTTAAATTAGCTGCAATCATCTCAGCTGAACGCCCTTCAATCATGTGTCTTTCTACCATATGAACCAATTGCCCGTCTTTCAACAAAGCAATACAAGGTGAAGATGGAGGATAAGGCAACAAATAATTACGAGCTTGTTTTACAGCATCTATATCAAAACCCGCAAAAGCAGTTACACATTGAGTTGGTTTTTTAGCAGCATTCGCAACAGCAGCCAAAACACCCGGACGCGCTGTACCTGCACTGCAACCACAAACTGAATTTAAAACCAACAAAGTAGTTCCTGCTGTTTTTAATGCGTTGTCAACTAACTCAGGAGTTGATAAATCTTGAAAACCTTTTTCTGTCAATTCTGCCTTCATTGGCAATACTAATTCTGCTGGATACATATTTTTTATTTATTAAATTATTATAAAGATTACAAAAGTAAATGATAAAATATAAAAAATATAAAACAAGTGTTAATAGATGCGTTAAAAATTCTATATATAATCAGGAAAACCCTGAAACCAGCTTGAATCTTGTACATTATAGCAAAAAACCTGTTTGCCATTGGAGAGACACACAAAATGCACTTTCATGGTACTTGTATACGACAAAACCTGTTGTAACACTGCCTCATTCAAGGTTTCAGTTTCTTCTTTACATTCCACTATCATCCAAGGAATATCATTTTTGTATACCACTAAATCGTAGCGCCTTTTCCTACCTCCAACTAAAATTTGTTTTTCCACTGATAACAATGAAGCGGGTATATTTTTTTTATTGATCAAATAATGAATAAGCTGCTGCCGAACCCACTCCTCTTTTGTTAAGACTACATATTTTTTTCGAACTACGTCAAAAATGCACTCCTGTTCATCAATCGTTTTATATTTAAAATTGGGCTGCATAAAACAAAGATAAAGAAATTATTTTCCGCCTATTTTTTCTGCAATTTTCATCCCATCCATTGCAGCGCTCACAATACCACCTGCATAACCAGCCCCTTCGGCACATGGATACAAATTTTGTATGCGAATATGCTGTAGTGTTTCTTTGTCACGTGGAATGCGAACTGGCGATGACGTTCTGCTCTCAGTAGCCACTACCAAAGCATCCTCGGTATAATATCCTTTCATTTTTTTACCAAATTCTATAAATGCTTTTGACAAACTATCATAAATTTTATTGGGTAACACCTCCGACAACAATGAAGAATTTACTCCGGGTATATAGGAGCATTCAGGCATAAAACTCGACAATTTATTTTGAGTAAAATCAGTCATTCGTTGAGCTGGTGCAACATATTTTCCGCCTCCTACTTCATATGCTTTTTTCTCAATCGATTCTTGAAATCGCAAACCTCCTAAAACCGACTTGTCTTTAAAATCATCAGGGTTTACACTCACTACCATTCCACTGTTTGCAAATGGATTATTTCGTTTGGAAGGGCTCCAGCCATTCACTACCAAAGTATTTTTTTGTGTAGAAGCAGGTGCTATAATACCTCCAGGACACATGCAAAATGAAAATACGCCTCTCCCATTCACTTGCTCTACCAAACTATAACTTGCTGGTGGTAAGTTTTCATCTTTCACAGTACAATGATATTGAATATTATCAATTAAATATTGTGGATGTTCTACTCGAACCCCTATAGCCAAAGGCTTGCTTTCAATTTCTACTTTTTTATGAAACAATAATTCATAAATATCTTTCGCTGAATGCCCAGTTGCCAACACTAAATTTTTAATGTCTTTTTGTTCATTTTCATTTAATGTGACAGAGACAATTTTATCCTCTACAATTTTAAAATCGGTCAATTTTTTACTGAAATGTACTTCTCCTCCACAAGCAATAATTTTTTCTCTCATGGCTTGAATAATGAGTGGCAATTTATTTGTACCAATATGTGGATGTGCTTCGTACGTAATGTTTTCATCTGCACCAAAAAGATGAAATAAATCTAATACCCGTTGAATGTCTCCTCGTTTATTGCTTCGTGTGTAAAGCTTGCCATCACTGTAAGTTCCAGCTCCTCCTTCACCAAAACAATAATTACTTTCTTCATCTAAAATTCCTTCTTTATTTAATTTTGCTAAATCTCTGCGTCTATCTCTAACATTTTTACCTCGCTCAAATACAACCGGTTTTAAACCAAGCTCTATGCATTGCAAAGCACAAAATAATCCGGCAGGCCCTGCGCCAATAATCACTACTTCTTCTTTATTTGTTACATTATTTTCTATGTATAAAATATCTTGTTTGGGTATGAGTTGTTCATCAATATAAACTCGAAGTTTAAGTGTAAAGAGTACAATTTGTCTTCGTGCATCAATTGATTTTTTTAAAATTTCAAATTGAATTCGTTGTGTTTTTTTTAGCGCCAATTCTTCCCGTATATGTTTCATAATCGTCAATGGCGAATTGACATTTTTGGGTGCAATTGAAATAGTAACTTCTTGAATCATTGCTGCAAAAGTAGGTCAATGATTTCAGATGTTGAATGTCAGATGTCAGGAGTTTTATTTTTTCAAAAAATAGACAATCAATAATTGAACTTCTAGTGAATTTTGTTTCAGTTAATTAACATTATTCTCTGATCTTATATCCAAGCCCTAACATCTCAAATTTTATATTAAATTTGCACCATGACAGGCAATAAATTTTCGATAGAATATGCAAAAGAAATGGATGATGCTGATAAATTATCATCCTATCGTTCTCGTTTTTTTCATCCTCAATTGCATAATAAAGATGCGATTTATTTATGTGGAAACTCATTGGGGTTACAACCGAAAACAGTGAAATCATTTTACGAACAGGAACTGAACGACTGGGCAAAATATGGAGTAGAAGGCCATTTTGAAGCAAAACGCCCATGGTTTTCTTATCATCATTTTTTCACAAAATCATTGGCAAAACTTGTAGGTGCCAAAGAAACGGAAGTGGTTGCAATGAATTCATTGACAGTGAATTTACATTTGTTAATGTTGTCATTTTATAGACCTACAAAACAACGATATAAAATTATTATGGAAGCTGGTGCGTTTCCTAGTGATATGTATGCGATGGAAACACAAGCACAATTGCATGGTTTTAATCCTGAAGATGCGGTGATAGAAATTGGTCCAAGAAAAGGTGAACACACGATTCGCATAGAAGATATTGAAGCAACCATCAAAAAACATAAAAAGAATTTAGCTGTAGTCGTTTTTGGTGGCGTTAATTATTACACAGGACAGTTTTTTGACATGAAAAAAATTGTTGAATTAACACATGAAGCGGGTGCTATTTGTGGATTTGACTTAGCGCATGCAGTAGGAAATAAAGTATTGCATTTACATGATTGGAAAGTAGATTTTGCTTGCTGGTGTTCGTACAAATATTTAAACAGTGGTCCAGGTGCAGTTGGTGGGATATTTGTCAATGAGAAACATGTGAAAAATAAAGACACATTTCGATTAGCTGGCTGGTGGGGTCATGATGAAAAAACACGGTTCAAAATGAAAAAAGGCTTTAAGCCAACTAAAACAGCAGAAAGTTGGCAAATGAGCAATGCACAAGTATTAAACATGGCAGCACATCGAGCTTCATTGGATATTTTTGATGAAGTAGGAATGGATAAATTAGCTGAAAAAAGCTTAGCCTTAACCGCTTATGCAGAAATGTTGTTGTTAAGCCTTAAAAATTTGAAATTTGAAATCATCACGCCTAGTAATCCATTGGAAAGAGGCTGTCAATTATCGCTTTTATTTAAAAGCAAAGGGCGTGAAGTATTTGAAAAATTACAAAGCAAAGGGGTGATTGCAGACTGGAGAGAGCCGAATGTAATTAGAATAGCGCCTGTTCCAATGTATAATAGTTTTGAAGATGTTTACACCTTGTATGAAATAATGAAATCAGTTAAAAAATAATTTTTTGGCTGCTATTCATATTTCCTATTATTGAAAATATCTCCTTTTTTTATTTAATTTTTTGAATTTTAAAAAATATTTTTTGTGTTTGGTCTTTTGGATTAAATGCAAGCAAATAATAATTCCCTATAGAATAAGAAGTCATATCTATGGTTGTTTTTTGGCTGCTGTTTTTCATTTCTAAAATTAGTTTACCCAAAGCATCAAATAACTGAAAATTTACATTCTCTGTTTCTATCAATTCTATAGACAACAAGTTTTTTGTAGGATTAGGGTATACTTTTACGAAGTCAATCAAATCAGTTTTAATGACTTCATCCTTTGTTTTTATTGAAGCAATTATTGGTTGAATGACTCCTTGTGTGATAATTAAATTATTATTTCGTTCTGTTGCGACCATTGCCATTTCACCGATTGAATAATCATGCACAATACCGTTTATACTGGTTGTATGACTGCTAACATTGATCGTATTTTGACAAAATGAAATTTGAGTCATGCAGCTTAATCCGAGTAGAATGAATATTTTTTTGGAGCTTATCATTTGTAAAAATTTAATTCTAAATTTATAATTATGTGTTCACAAAAATAGAACATTAAAAATAGAATTAAGATGTTTCTATTTAAATTATCGCAGTTAAATTATCGCAATTAAGTTTCTACTAAAAAAAACACTTCACATGATACATGATACATGTTTCTTACTTGTCTTCATAAACTATTGTACTTGCTACAGTTTAAAAAACTATATATTCGCATTTCACATAAAAACTTAAAAAATATGAAAATTGTATCCGAATTTAAAGAATTTGCAGTAAAAGGAAATGTCATAGACCTTGCTGTAGGGGTTATCATTGGAAGTGCATTTGGAAAAATGATCACTTCAGTAATCGACGATTTAGTCATGCCAGTCATTTCTGGTTTAATTGGCCAACCCGACTTTTCAAATATGTACTATGCATTTAAAGAAACCCCAGCAGGAACTGCATTAATAGATGCAAAAAAGATTGGACCCGTATTTGCTTATGGAAATTTTATTACCGTATTAATTAATTTTATTTTATTGGCATTTGTTGTTTTCATGATGGTAAAGACAATCAATAAAATGAAAAAAGACGCCCCAGCAGATGTTGCTACAGGGCTATCATCTACGGATGCTATATTAATCGAAATTAGAGATAACTTGAAGAAATAAGCTATTGTTAAACACACAGAAAAAAAATGCCACCAATTATTTTGGTGGCATTTTTGCTTCTCACAATAAAAAACTTATGATATGAAAAAACTATTAATCGCATTATTATTAATTTCAACAAGCACATTTGCTCAGGTTGACTCAAGAAAAGCAGCTGAAGGAGCTCAACAAAAAATGACTACTTCGGGAGAAATGAAAGAAGGCTGGACCAAAGGAGGCGTACTTTCCATTAATTTAAACCATACAAGCAACGATTCTTGGACAGGAGCTTCTCAAAAATACAATTTAGCAATCAATGGTTCATTAAACTATTTTGCCTACAAAAAATGGGATAAAAATTTATGGAAAAATGACGTTTTATTGGCTTATGGTGTCAACAGAAATGAAGCATCTTATGATTTATTTCAAAAAAATGATGATCGTCTAGTTTTATCATCCATGTTTGCTCGAAAAATTAAAAAAAATCTATATGCTGCTGCTGCATTGGATGTAAATACTCAAATTACTCCAGGCTTCAATTATGACTCTATCACTAAAAAAAATGCAGAAGGCAAACCGACTTCCTTTAAAAAAACTTCTAATTTTTTATCCCCAGGAGCGATTCGATTAGGCATTGGAGGTTTATATCAACCTAAACCTAATTTATCCGTGTATTTTTCTCCATTAACAATGAACATGTACACAAAACTAGACAAAACATTTTTGAACACAACATTGAATGCCGTTGATGCAGGAGAAAAAGTAAATATTGGATTTGGATCCTTATTGAAAGTAGATTATTTAACCACTATCAACAAAACGTTTACATATAAAACTAGTTTTGCTGCATTTACAGATTACTTGAATCGCCCAATGGAAAAAATTGATTTAGATTGGACAAACTCTTTAATGTTTAATGCGACAAAATACATTGGGGTAAAATTTGATTTGAACTTCCGTTATTATGAAGGTCAAAACCCATTAGCACCCTATAAAATTCAAATTTTAGAGATGTTAGGAGTCGGTTTCGCTTACAAATTCTAAGAACAAAAACAATTGATACCCACTTTAAAAATCTCACTTTTGGGTGAGATTTTTTTTTGTCTTCTAATTTTCAAATTCAACGCTTATCTTCGCTGAAATTTTTCATCATGGCAAAAACATTCGGAAAAGAAACTTATTTATATTGGTACGAAACCATGTTGCTACAACGACGTTTTGAAGAAAAAACAGGTCAGTTATATGGCATGCAAAAAATTAGAGGATTCTGTCATTTATACATAGGCCAAGAAGCCGTTTCTGCAGGAACAATGACAGCAATTAGAGATGACGACAATATGATTACCGCATATAGAGACCATGGCTTAGCAATTGCAAAAGGGATCACTGCGCGCGAATGTATGGCAGAAATGTATGGTAAAGCTACAGGGTGCACTAAAGGGAAAGGTGGTTCAATGCACTTTTTTTCTAAAGAAAAGAAGTTCTTTGGCGGACATGGTATTGTGGGTGGACAAATTGGGCTAGGTGCAGGAATTGCATTTGCTGAACAATATAAAGGAACCGATGCAGTTACTGTTTGCTATTTTGGTGATGGTGCAGCTCGACAAGGTATTTTACATGAAACATTTAACATGGCGATGACTTGGAAACTACCAGTTATATTTATTTGCGAAAACAACTATTATGCAATGGGGACTTCTGTAGAAAGAACATCCAATGTATTAGATATTTATAAATTTGCAGATGCATATGACATGCCTGGCGATAGCGTAGATGGAATGAAACCAGAAGACGTTCATGAAGGGGTAGAAAGAGCAGTAAAAAGAGCAAGAGATGGTGGCGGCCCAACTTTGTTAGAAATCAAAACATATCGATACAAAGGACATTCCATGAGTGACCCAGCGAAGTACAGAACAAAAGAAGAACTAGAAGAATTCAAATTAAAAGATCCTATCGAACATGTTTTAAACGTAATTAGAGAAAATAATTATGCTACTGAAGCGGAAATTGAGGAGATCAACAATAAAATAAAAGCAGAAATTGATGACTGCGTTGAATTCGCTGAAAACTCACCATATCCTGATGTTTCAGAAGTTTATAAAGACATTTATTTAGATGAAAACTATCCATTTATCTTGGATTAAAATAAAAAAAGACAACTTTGAGTTGTCTTTTTTTATGCAATTTATTTTAAATGAATTCCAATAATTCCTGCTGCAAACTCACGCCCCTATCTTGATTGTACCATTGTTGCAAACCCATTTTTTGCTGATCTAATGGCAAACCTTGCGCTTTTAAATCCATAAAATGATTTTGACATGCTACAGGCCTTGGGCCCCAAGTATACAAATCTTGATTTTGATCATTTCGTACAATTAGTTTAGGGACAGATTTACTGCCATTCGTCAAATATTTTTCAATTTCAGAATCAGTATCTCTTAATTGAATTTCTAATGTAATTAAAGGATTTACTTCGCTTAACAGATATACAAATGGGACAATATGTGCTGCATCGCCACACCAAGGCTCTGTAATAAGCACCCAATTTTGTGGAGTTGAAATCCCTTTTAATTTTGCCACTAATTCCTCATTTAAAAACCCTTGTTTCAACCATCTATTCATTCTTGAAATATTCAATTTGGCATATTCCATAAAATGGGGATCATCGTATGGAGTTGTTGTTATTTTTCCTTCTAAAACTTCATTAAAATAGTAGATATAGTCTGACCAATTCATTTTTACAATTTTTGTGCAAATGTATTCATTTAATGTTTAAAGCACTGCAACGAATGTTACTCAAATTTATTTCTTTTTACAAAAAATGGAATATGCTATTTTTCAAATTTGTATATTTGAACACTTCAAAAAAAATACTCTTTAATGCAATATAATTTCAACGAAATAGAAAAAAAGTGGCAAGCTTATTGGAATGAAAATAATTCTTACAAAGTTGAGAATGATTTTTCAAAACCTAAATGCTATGTGCTCGATATGTTCCCCTATCCTTCTGGTGCAGGTTTACACGTTGGACATCCATTGGGTTATATTGCATCTGATATTTATGCTCGTTATAAACGTTTAAAAGGTTTTAATGTTTTACACCCAATGGGGTTTGATGCATTTGGTTTACCTGCCGAACAATATGCCATTGAAACAGGACAACACCCAGCTACAACAACCAAAGTAAACATTGAAAGATACAAAGAGCAATTAGGCAAAATTGGTTTTTGTTATGATTGGAGCAGAGAAGTAAAAACATCTGATCCCAATTATTATAAATGGACACAATGGATTTTTTTACAATTATATAATTCATGGTACAATCCTAAAACAAACAAAGTTGAAAAAATCGAAACGATTTTTGATGCTGGCAACCCGATGTCAGATGGTAGAAATGCAGAACCTGGTAATCAAGCATCAAACATCGAACATCGATTAATGGAATATCGTTTGGCTTATAAAAAAGAAAGTTATGTCAATTGGTGTGAAGCATTGGGAACAGTGTTAGCAAATGACGAAGTTGTAAATGGTGTTTCAGAACGTGGTGGGCATCCTGTAGAGCGAAAATTAATGAGTCAATGGTTTTTAAGAATCACAGCATTTGCAGAAAGACTTTTAGTAAGTTTAGACAATTTAGATTTCCCAGAAAGCTTGAAAGAAATGCAACGCAATTGGATTGGGAAAAGTGTTGGAGCAGAAATTAAATTCGATGTGAAATGTCAGCTATCAGATGTCAGCAATACAGATAAAACTGACAAACAGCATCCTACATATGGCATCAATGTTTTTACAACAAGACCGGATACTATTTTCGGGGTTTCTTTTATGGTGTTGGCACCTGAGCATGAATTAGTAAATTCGATTACTACTGCAGCTCAAAAACAAGCTATTGAGGAGTACCAAAAATTTACTTCATCACGAAGTGAACGTGAACGTTTAGCTGAAACAAAAACAATTTCAGGTTGTTTCACGGGTGCTTATGCCATTCATCCTTTCACAGGAAAAGAAATTCCAATTTGGATTTCAGAATATGTATTAGCGAGCTATGGCACTGGAGCTATTATGGCTGTGCCTTGTGGTGATGAGCGTGATTATGCCTTTGCAAAACATTTCAATTTAGAAATTCCATCTATATTTAAAGATATTGATATAAGTGAAAAAGCATGCAGCGATAAAAATGTAATAATTTTCAATTCAGATTTCATTTCAGACTTATCAGTTAAAGAAGCGAGCAAACTGGCAATTGAAAAAATTGAAGAACAAAAAATTGGTTCTCGAAAAGTTAATTATAGAATGCGTGATGCAGGTTTTAGTCGTCAACGATATTGGGGCGAACCATTTCCAATTGTATATGGCGAAAATGGGACTGCAATTGCATTAACCGATAAAGATTTACCGCTTGAACTTCCATTTTTAGAAACTTATAGTGCAGGGCCCAATGGGAAAGGACCATTAGCGAATGCAACAGATTGGGTGAATAGTTCACAAGGTACTCGTGAAACCGATACCATGCCAGGGTATGCAGGTAGTAGTTGGTATTATTTACGATACATGGACCCACATAATTCAGATACGTTTTGTGATAAAAAAATCAGTGATTATTGGAATCAAGTTGATGTTTATGTTGGTGGTGCAGAGCATGCCGTTGGACATTTATTATATTCACGAATGTGGTGTAAAACATTGCATGATTTAGGATTTATTAGTTTTGATGAGCCGTACAAGAAATTGATTAATCAAGGAATGATTGGAGGAAGCAGTCGGTTTGTTTATCGAATAAAAAACACAAATCAATATGTTTCAAATGGATTGAAAAATAATTATGACGTAACCGAAATTCATGTTGATGTGAATATTGTAGATGGATATGAATTAGATTTAGAAGCATTTAAAAAAATAAAAAACAACGAATATTCCAATGCGGAATTCATTTTAGAAAATGGGAAATATATTTGTGGGGAAGCATTTGAAAAAATGTCAAAATCAAAATACAATGTAGTAAATCCCGATGATATTATTTTGCAGTATGGTGCTGATACATTTAGAATGTATGAAATGTTTTTAGGGCCATTAGAAATGAGCAAACCATGGGACACAAAAGGTATAGAAGGAGTTCATCGTTTCTTGAAAAAGTTGTGGCGGTTATTTTTTGATGAAACTACAGGTTGCATAGTAACAAATGAGGCTGCTACAGCAGAAGAACTAAAAACTTTACACAAACACATCAAAAAAATTCAGCAGGATATAGAAAATTTTGCATTCAATACTTCAGTAAGTCAGTTCATGATTATTACCAATGAGTTAGGTTCAATGAGTTGTCACAAACGTGAAATTTTAGAACCGGTATTAATTACATTAGTTCCATTTGCTCCACATATTGCCGAAGAATTATGGTCTGTTGTTGGGAATAAAACATCTATTTTAGATGCCCAATTTCCTGTGTTAGACGAAAGTTTGTTAGTAGAAAATTCTTTTAAATATCCTGTAGCCATTCAAGGAAAAGCAAGAACAGAAATGGAATTTGCATTGGATTTACCTCAAGAAGAAATAGAAAAAGCAATTCTTGAAAATGAAATTGTTCAAAAATGGATGGAAGGCAAGCCAATGAAAAAATTCATTTTTAAAAAAGGGATGATGATTAATGTAGTTATATAGTATCGTTTTTCTTTCTAACAATTTAAACTTTGGCGCTGCTATATTGTGTATATTTTTCATAAGAAATGAAAAGAGGTTGATATTACTTACTCAAAAAGTGAAATCTTTGTGAAATATATTTGGCATTCACTTTTGTTATGTAATTTTCAGTTTTTATGAGTTATTCATTCCAACGCATATTACTTTCTAGCGCTTTAATTTATAGTGTAAATTTTGCTTTTGCACAAACTATTATCAAAGGCGAAATAAAAGATTTTGCGAATAATCAACATATGGAAAATGTAAATATTAGAAACATTTACACGCTAAAAGGAATGACAACTTCGGAGGATGGCAAGTTTGAAATTCTTGTAAAAAAGGGCGAGTTAGTTGAATTTTCTAAAGTTGGATATCAAACTTTACGCATTCGAATTACCAATGAGAAAGAACCGAATTACTACCATTTAATTATGAGTAGAGCCGCTATTTTACTCAGAGAGGTAGATATAAAAGGCAAGCCAATTGATTTTAAAAAAGACAGTATTAAATTCAGAGAATCTTATGACTTGGTATTGCGTAAACCCAAAAAAGACGAAATAAACATGCAAAGCATGCCTTTGGCCATGCTGAGTAAAAAAAATAGACAAGAGTGGGCTTTCCAAGAAATGTATACTGTTTGGGAGCAAGAAAAATATATAGATTTTGTTTTTAATGACAAATTAGTTCAGAAAATTACCTATTTAGAAAATGAAGAACTTATTTTGTTTTTAAAAAAGTATCGCCCCAGTTATGCATTTTTAAGAAGTGCCAGTGAGTATGAATTTTTAGAGTACATAAAACGATGTTATTACCGATTTAAAACTAAAAAATAATATAATCAAATAAAAAAGAGTCCTATAATTAGGACTCTTTTTTGTTATTAATTGTAATTATTAATTATCGAATGATAGTGACATCTCCTTTGAACATTTTAGTTGGTCCATTAGGCATCGCTAATTTTATTAAGTAATAGTATACTCCAGGATCTTGATTTACCCCTTTAAATGTACCATTCCATCCTCTGTTATCATTGGCATTAAAGACCTCTTGACCCCATCTGTTTAATACTCTGAATTCCTGAACTTTTTGGAAAGTTAAATTAGCCACTTTGAATAAATCATTGATTCCATCTCCGTTAGGACTAAATGCAGAAGGAACAAATAAATTATCTTCATAATCTACATTTACCTTAATACTGTCTTTTGTACCACAACCAAATTGGTTTATACCATATACAGTGTACGTAGTAGGTTCTTGTGGAGAAACCACTGTATTTGATACATTCGGATTACCAGTACCCCAAACAGGAGACCAATTATAAACTTGAGCACCTGTTGCAATTAAGTTTACTTCTTGTAAATATTTGATGGTAATAGAATCTCCATTTAAAATAGAAACTACTGGAGTTGGATTAAGAGAAACATGAACATATTGCGTATCAGTACAATTATAGGTATCAATTCTTACACAAGCGAATAATGAATCGGCATAGGTAAGTGGAGTAATCACCGGACTACTACAATTAACACAGCTCAAAGCACTTGTGCTGAAATTAACAGCATTGAACCAAACAAAATTTTGCGATGGAGCATTACCAGAACCATAAGCGGTTGCATTAAATCCGTCTCCTAAACAAATTGTAGTGTCAGCAGGAGTTACTGATAAATCATGAACTGAAAGCGTAACAGTAACAGAATCATGTACTTCACATTTATTTCCACCAGTTGTATATACATGATAGGTTTTCCCTACTTCAACATATGCAGTTGTAGTATTTGCTGTAGAATCAAATACAAGTGTACCTGGAGTCCATCTGTAAGGCCATGTTTTTACAGGAATATCACAAATTGAAAATGTTATATTCATTCTATAGGTGCCTGCTGAAGCAGAAGTTCCTGTAGCCAAAGCCCCTGAAGGTAAGTTTGGTAAATCACATCCACTATTAGGGTGGAATTGAGAAATATATTGACTATTTGCTAAACCAGGAAAATAGGCAATTTCGTCGCTTCCACCAGGAAAAGTTGTATTGAAATAGCATATTTCAACCACTAAATTTTGCGTGCCATCCCAAAGAAATGGAGTGTTCAAATTGAACGTATTAACACCAGCAACAGTATTGTAATTACCATTAGAATAAACTAATTTCATATCTTGTTGCGGAATGAACGTATTAATTGAGTTTAATGGAGTACAACCCATTTTAATATTCATATTGTATCCTGAAGTACTGTTTTTGCTTATAATATCAAGCGCTATCGCATCAATTTTTCCTTTAAAAATACCTAAGGCATTTAAATCTGCTACAGTATAAAGCATTTGAGTTCTTTCTCCCATATTTGAACCGAATGGAGTAATACTTGCTACTGAGTTTAAACCCGTATTAATAGCATATTGATTATAAGGTGCAATACAATTTACATTTTCTTCACCACATTCATAAACAGGAACGGTTCCAAAAGGAGTTGCAGAAAGTGTAATCAAACCTGGCTCACAAAATACCATTGGCGAAGCTGTAGCATCAACCGAATTTGAATTGTCTACAACTATTTGAACAGTATCTTTTGTAACACAATTTGGATTCGCTGTAGAAACAGTAACTACAAAATCTGTTGATGATGGAACCCCTACTGAGTAAGGATCTTGTACCGTGCTATTTGATAAAGATGCACTTGGAGACCAACTGTAATTAAATACACCTGACTCGCAATAGTTAAATCTTGTATTCGGCCTAACTGAACCAATTAAAGGGGTTGATGCTGTTAAGTTACAACCATTTGGATTGGTTGAATATTGAGCTTGTTGCATAACCGTATTAGTAGGCGTATTTGAACTCACTAAAATATTCGTTGTGAAATTAAATGGATCTGCATTATAACAAACTTCTACGACTAAATTCGTTAAGCCATCCCAATAATAACCTTCTCCTTGAATTACACTAGGATTGGTCGCAGTAGTAAATACATGTGAACGCCAACCAGGAGTATTGTTATAATATTTTGGATTAGCATAAACTTGACTCAAACCTCCTAAAAATCCTGTTACAGTACTTAATGCGGTGTCACTTGTACAACCCATACTGATTTTCATATTTCTTAAAGTATCACTACCTGTAGAAGCCACATTAAAACCAATAGATTTTAAGTTCCCTGAGTTTATTCCTGCTGCACGCAATTCAGCTGCTGTGTATAAAAATTGAATTTTGTATGCAGATTCAAAATCTGTGTAATAAGGTGAATATTGACCTTGTTGAATATTTCCTGTGCCAATTGTTTTTAAAACTGGAGTTCCATTACATTGAAAAGCAGACAATCCACAAGGCATTGCGGATGCATTGGTAAATAATTGGAATGGGTAATTTGGACATACATTGTTATCAGAAGCTAATGCATTTAATTTTGCTCTAATTCCACTCACAATTACAGTAGTAGAATCTCTGTAAGTACATCCGTTATCATCTCTGTAGAATAAAAAATATTCTTGTGTGTTTAAGGTAGAAGAAAAAGGATTCAATGCAGTTGAATCCGATAATTTTGTTGATGGTCTCCATCGTATAATAGGATTTATTTGAGGGATAGAAACGGTTGCAGCTAATGCGATCGAATCGTTTGCACAAATTACTTGATCAGGTCCTGCATTAACTAATAAAGTTCCAGGATGCACTACAATAGTCACGGTATCTTTCACTTTACAAGTAAGTCCTGGAGGAGGATTTAATGCAGTTACTACATAAGTGGTAGTAGCTGTAGGTGCCGCAAAGGGTTTCATTACACTTAAAGATGATAAACCTAAATTGGTAGTTCCTCCGTTGATATCCGTCCATGACCATTGGTTGATACCAAATGGGGC
>CANHJA010000015.1 GCA_947460795.1 Bacteroidota bacterium
ATTTATGTTACTATGTCATCTGATAATAATGGCAATACTTCTTCAAGCGGAACTAATTGTGGGAATTGTCATGGCAATATTAGTACAGCTACAACGGTATCATTTTCTAATTTACCAACAACAGCAATTGCTGGTCAAACATACACTGCACAATTAGTAATGTCTCATGCAACAAATGTAAAGTACGGATTTAATATCTATGCAACGGGTGGTACTTTCGCAACCGTTTCAACTGGTACAAAATTAAGTGGAGGACAATTGACTCATTCCACTGTATTAACAAATGGGACTGTTGATTTTAAATGGACAGCACCTTCTACACCAGGAACTTATACAATCAAAGCTGCCGGCAATGCAGTAAATGGAAATAACCAAAAGGATGCAGGTGATAATTGGAATACCGCTACAGCTACTATTATCGTTGGTTTCCCTACTTCAGTTAGCAATGTAAAAACAACAGCTATTAACTGTTATCCTAATCCAGCTACAAACAATGTTGTTGTGGAAGGTTTAACATCACAAGTAAATCATATTGTATTGTTTAACTTATTTGGACAAGCGATTAAACCAACATACACTTTTGATGGTGAAAAATGTAACATCAATGTAAGTTCATTATCTGCAGGTACATATTTTGTTTATGCAGTTGAAAATGATAAAGAAATGAAAACAATGTTTATTAAAAACTAATTTCATTTTTCATATAATTTTAAAAGGCTACTCGATTGAGTAGCCTTTTTTTGTTTTAAATAATTTCATAATAAGACTTATAAAGTTGAATTGTTGAACTGTGCCATAGCCACAAAAGTTGAAGAATGAAAAGGTCGATGACCTCCCAAAAAATATATTTTAGTGGAAAAATGATTGGATTTGCTCAAAATCTGTTGATAACATAGTTTGATTTCTGAAATTCAATTCTTACCTTTGCGCAAAATTTTATAAACCCTAAAGTATTTATTACTTTATAATTTATTTTTATATGTCAAATACAGGAAAAATTAAACAAATTATTGGTGCCGTAGTCGATGTACATTTCGATAGTGGAAGTGCTTTACCAGACATTTTAAGTGCATTGGAAGTGAAAAGACCAGGTACTAGCGACCTTATCTTGGAAGTTCAACAACATTTAGGAGAAGACAGTGTTCGTACGATTGCGATGGACGGAACAGAAGGCTTGGTAAGAGGAATGGCAGTTACAGATACTGGTGCTCCAATTGCTATGCCAATAGGAGATGCAATTAAAGGTCGTTTGTTTAATGTAACAGGTGATGCAATTGATGGTTTACCTCAACCTTCAAAAGTTGGTGGTCGTCCAATTCATGCTCAACCGCCTGCATTTGAAAACTTAAGTACTGCTTCAGAAATTCTTTTCACAGGTATTAAAGTAATCGATTTGATTGAGCCTTATGCAAAAGGAGGTAAAATTGGATTGTTTGGTGGTGCTGGAGTAGGGAAAACCGTATTGATTCAAGAATTGATTAACAATATTGCAAAAGCATACAACGGGGTATCGGTATTTGCTGGTGTAGGGGAAAGAACTCGTGAAGGTAATGACTTGATGCGTGAGATGATTGAAGCAGGTATCATGAATTATGGTGATGCATTCAAACACAGCATGGAAGAAGGTGGATGGGATCTAGACAAAGTGGACATGGAAGGATTGAAAGATTCTAAAGCGACATTTGTGTTTGGTCAAATGAATGAACCTCCAGGAGCTCGTGCTCGTGTGGCTTTGTCTGGTTTAACAGTAGCTGAGTATTATCGTGATGGTGATGGCTCTGGTAAAGGACGTGACATCTTATTCTTCGTAGATAATATCTTCCGTTTCACTCAAGCTGGTTCTGAGGTATCTGCCTTGTTAGGCCGTATGCCTTCAGCGGTAGGTTACCAACCAACGTTGGCAACTGAGATGGGTTTAATGCAAGAGCGTATTACGTCAACTAAAAATGGTTCTATCACTTCGGTTCAAGCAGTATATGTACCTGCGGATGACTTAACGGATCCAGCTCCTGCAACAACATTTGCTCACTTAGACGCTACTACCGTATTGAGCCGTAAAATTGCCGATTTAGGTATTTATCCAGCGGTTGACCCATTAGATTCTACTTCTCGTATTTTAACAGAAGCGATCGTTGGTGAAGCGCATTATGGAACAGCAAACAGAGTAAAATTAATTTTACAACGTTATAAAGAATTACAAGATATCATTGCTATCCTGGGTATGGATGAATTGAGTGAAGAAGATAAAATGACGGTATTCCGCGCTCGTAAAGTACAACGTTTCTTATCTCAACCATTCCACGTAGCAGAACAATTCACTGGTTTAAAAGGTGTATTAGTTCCTATTGAAGATACGATTAAAGGTTTCAATATGATTATGGACGGTGAGGTTGATGAATATCCTGAAGCGGCATTTAACTTAGTAGGTAACATCGATGATGCAATTGCTAAAGGTAAAAAAATGATGGAAGCAGCTAAAAACTAATTGAGTCAAACCATTCAATATTAAATTACCAATTTTCAAATCTCATAGCTAAAACATGCATTTAGACATACTTACTCCAGAAAGAAAAATATTTAACGGTGACGTTTATGGTGTTATGTTGCCAGGCGTTGAAGGTTATTTTGAGTTGCTTGATAACCATGCTCCTATTGTGGCTGCATTGGGTAAAGGGCAATTAAAAATTCTAAAAGATAAAAACACGCAAGAAATTTACAACATTGAAGGCGGTTTCGTTGAAATGAACACCAACAAAACGGTTGTATTAATAGAAGGTGCTGAAACAGTTAAATAAATTTCATCATTTAAGAAAATTATTAAAATCTCCTTTTTAGGAGATTTTTTTATTTTAGCAAAAAACAACAATGATCTGTCTTGAACCTATTTTTACAATAAAATAGACATTCAATTAACCAATGTTCTAAATAAATAGTTTAATCTGAAACTAATGTGACTGAATCATAATATTACCACAGTTTAGAAATCATAAATTGCCATTAGCCATACGTTACTTTATCATCTGAAAATAGTTCTCAACCATTTGCTTGTAATATGGTTTCAATTCTGGAGGAACGGTTTTATAATAATCAATTACCGATTGTTTATTTTTTAGAATGTCTTTTAGCTGTTGAGGAATTTCTTTCGTCATTTCTTTACCATCTTGAGATTCACGTTCTTCTCCTTGTTCTTGCTGACGAATTGCTTCTTTTGTTTCCATTAAACGAGACATAATTTCTGACTGACGACGAAGAATGTCTTGAGTAATTCGTTTATTCACAATATCGGTTTCATTTCTATCCATGTCTTGCTGAATTTTTTGCAAATTAGGATTGCTTTTCCCCTCTTTTTTCAATTGATTATTAATGTCATTTAATTGTTTACGCAAAGCAGCTTGTTGTGCTGCAATTCGTGCCATGTTTTCAGATTCTCCACCGCCTTCTCCATCTTCACCACCTTCCCCTTTTTGTCCGTCTTTTCCACTTTTGCCATCCTTGCCTTCTTTTCCTTGTCCATCTTTACCATCTTTACCTTCCTTCCCCTGTTGTCCCTTATCTCCTGGCTTTCCTTTTTCTCCTGCTTTTTTCATCAATTGCTCCATCGCACTACCAAGCTTTTGTTGTTTCGACATAATATCTCCCAATTGCATTCCCATACCTTTGCCCTGCCCTTTACCTGGTTTTTTACCTGGTTTGCTGCCTGGCTTGTTACATGAACCTGTTCCTTCTTTTCCTTTTTGCTCGGCTTGCTGTTGCATCAAGGCTTGCAAAACTTCATTTAACATCAATGCTAAATTATTTGCACCCGTCATTACGTATTGTTGATTTACAATTGCTTGATTGGCATTTCGTTGCTCTAAGGCAGCAATGGCGCTTTCCATATTTCTATTAATACCATCAATTTCTTTATTAACAGTAGAGGATAATTTAGATAATCTTTTGCTCAAAGCAAACAAACTATCTGCAATTAATTTGCTGTCTGTTTTAAGTTTTTGTTGTTGCTGCGTATTTGCTAAATATTTTGGATCCGAAATATTCGTTTTTTTAACCAATTCAATTAAATCTTCTTGAGAAAAAGACATCCTAATTAAATTTGAAAGTATTTGACGAACCGCTTTAATATCAATTTCAATTTCTTCTGGGCCTCCACCACCAGCAGCCTCATTCATTTCTTCTGCTAATTTTTCTAAACTTTCTTTAGCGCTTTTTTGAGATTTTGATGCTTTGCTGCTATTACCACTTTTCAATTCATCCGAGCTTTTTTTCATGTTTTCAGATGCTTTTTCTTCTTCTTTTTTCATTTCAGACATGTCTTTTTTATTTTCCATGCTTTCATTCACTTTTTCCATTTCTGCAATGTCCTTTCTGAGGTCATCCATTTTTTTATTGAGCTCGTCTTGTTTGGCTTTTAATTCTACTTCCGTTTTTGTTTTAGCATCTGTTTGTTTGTTGAGTTCATCTTGTTCTTTTGCCAATTGATTGGCTTTTTTCGCTATATCTTCCATGCGCATATCTCGTTCCAGCTGCTTCATCATTTCTACCATTCGATCCAAATCTTTTTCCATAAGTTGATTGTCTTGCTCCACTTGTTTTAATTTCTCAAACAACTGGTCTTTATTCAACATTTTCATCAACTCCTCCATTTTTTTCATGCGTTCTTGCAGTTGGTTATTTTTTAATTCATCCAACAGCTTTTCCATGTTTTCTTGTTTCTCTTTGGTTTCTTCAGAATATTCTTTTTTCTCGGATTGTTTGTTATTTTGTTCAAATTTTTTCTGAATATTTTCAATTTGCTTTTGCATATTTTCATTGCGACTCATCATGTCTTCTAACTGTTTTTTATCTTGCCAGTCGAGTTCATTTTTGTTCAACAATTTTTCCTGCATTTGCTTAATCTCTTTATCTAATTTGTCGTTTTGTTTAGAGGTATTATTTAAGTCTTTAGTTACTTGTTCTTGTGTTTTTTCGATGATAGAATCTAACTTTTTTTCTGTAGGTTTTTCATACGAAAACACAACCGATTTTGCACATTTACTTCCGTTGACTGCATCATTATCACAAGCCGAAAAATAATACGACAATTTATCTCCTGCTTGTAAATTCAAGGTTTCAATATCTAAGAATTGATTGAATTGCACAGAGGTACCTGGTTTAATAATAACTGGCAAAGCACCACTTTTAGAACCTCCTACAGCAACTCCTTTTTCATTCGTTTTTTGAATGGTATAATTCAAAGACACATTTCTAATTCCATAGTCATCACCTGCTTCCCCCACAAAAAGCACATAATCTCCTGTCAACGAATCATTGTATTGTTGTACATTAATGGATGGAAATTGATCAGGGATAATAGACACATTGTAATTCAATGTATCTTTTTTATTTATTTGATTATTAGAAACCAAAATAGAATAAGTAGTATCCTTCATAAATCGGTATCCGTAAAAAAATTGATTTAAATTTTTAGACATTGAAACAGGATTTCCATTGCCTAGCATAAAAGAAATATTATCAGTAAACTCGGTGCTAAATGCCCAATGCAAGGAAGTTCCTTGTGGTGCAATAATATCTCCAATATTGTCTAAAACTTCATCCTTTCTACCGGTGTAATCTGGGTAATCAACACTTACTTTAAATTGCTTTATAACTGGCTTTTTCAGTGTTTTAATTGAAAATTTTTCGCTCGAAAAACCTGCCGATGTAAAAAAGAAATCTACATCTTTAGCTAATTTACTAAACGTGAAACTAAAAATATTTAGATCATTTTTTTGCATCAATATTTCTTGTCCATTGTAATTGATATTCACGTTGTCGGGCATGGTTTTACCAACGGTTTTCATTTCAATCGTAATGTCTTCAAACTGAGGAACAGATAATTTTTTAGTTACTAATTGAAAGGTAAACGGTGCATTCGGGATAAATTGTTGGGATGGTGAAAGTAAACGCTGTGCCGATTCTTTAAAAACATTGGGTGCTGCAAAAAGGATGAATACTAAAATGAATAAAGGCGGCAATGCAAAAGGTAAATATTTTTTATTTTTAGCATAGCTCACTGCATTTTGAAATGGGATTGGGGAAAGCTGTTTTGTTTTTTGCTCAATACTGGCTTCAATTAATTCTTTGCTGATGTTGCCAATTGATTGTTGTTTGAGTTGTAATACATTTAATAATTTGTCTTGTACATCGGGGAAATGAGCACCAATAATTTCAGCTGCTTTTTCATGTGAAATAATTTTTCCTAATTTAGACAATTGCAATACTGGCAAAATAATGAATGCGATTAATGCAAAACCACCTACTATTATAAATAAACCCAAGAGAAAATACCTTACCCAAGATGGAAAATAAAAATAATATTCACCTAAACTTACCAGAATGTAATAAGCAATAGATGCTGCTAAAAAAAGTAAAATTCCTCGAATGAGCTTATTGGCATAAAACTTTCGTATAAATGCGTCTAACCGAGCAATCAACAATTCATAATTATTCATATCACCTGCAATTTAATGAAAGAATGTGTGCTCATGCTTAAAATTTTGTGAAAAAAGTTGAAAATGTTTTTTTAAAATCAAATCAATTTTTTCTTTAGAAGAATTCTTTAGAAACATTGCCTTGCGTTAGGGATGGCAAAGAAAATCCTCTCCCGATGCTTCATCGGAGAGATTGCAGTGAACAGCCCGGCCGAAAGGAACGCCCAAAACTTAAAACACTATTATTTAGGACATCAATCGCTTTTTAAATTTTGTATCTTTGTGTTACACAATTAAAAATATATAATGTTATGAAAAACAGAATCTTTTCTTTATCACTTATGACAGCCTTAGGGATTTTATTATTTTCGTCTTGCGACAAATTGAAAGAAGCGATTCAAGCAGATATTAATTTAAACCCACAGGATATTGAGTTTACGATTCCAGTTATCGCTGCAACAGGCTCCATTACTATTTCTGATGTTACCATTCAAATGAATATTGATAGTATTATTAAGGCCACCAACGTGAAGTTGTCTGCCAATAATATTAAATCTGTAAAATTGAAATCATGCACATTAAGCTTGTTGAATGGGGATATCAACAATAATCTTTCTGCCTTGGAAGCAATTTCAATCAAATTTAAATCCAATTTAAAACCAGATTACATCAATATCATTGATGTAACAAACAATCCAGACATAGAGGCGCAATCTTTAGAAATTCCGATAAATGCGTCGATTGATTTGAAAGATTATTTTAATGCATCGAGTTTTAGCTACTCTATTGGTGGGGTTGCTCGTAAAACAACTTCCAAAGCGATTCAGTGCAAAGCGACTTTAAAATATGCCTTGAATGTAGGATTGTAAAATTTTATTCCCTCATTTAGTAAAGACTATCTTCAATGGTAGTCTTTTTTTTATTCTTCAATTTTAATATCCTACTAACATTTTATTCTTTAGGTTTGCAAAAAATAGTCCGCATATTTCATGCTCAATAAAATAGACAAATACATCATCAAAAATTTCTTAAGCACTTTTGTGTTTTTGTTGATTGCATTTTCAGCTATTTCTATCGTGATTGATTTAACTGAAAAAATAAAAGACTTTGTATCTAAACGAGTGCCTATAGGTCAAATATTATTTTATTTTGCGAATTTCTTACCTTTTATTTTAGCCTTATTATTTCCTATTTTTATTTTTGTAGCGGTTATTTTTTTCACTTCAAAAATGGCCAACAAATCAGAAATTATTGCTATTTTAAGCAATGGAATGACGTTTAAAAGAATGCTTCGACCTTACTTTATTGGTGCTGGTATTATTTGTACGGTGTTGTTATTTGCCAACCATTTTGTGATTCCAAAAACGAATAAAAGCAAGCTGGAATTTGAAGAAAAATATTTGTGGGAACACACTTACAGTAAAGACGATAATTTCCATATGCGCATTAGTCCTAACGAATATATTTTTATGAGCAGTTGGAACCCTGAAAGTAAAACTGGTTTTCGATTTTGTTATGAAATAATTGAAGGCACACTCATAAAAGAAAAAGTGTTAGCAGATAAATGTGACTATGACACGATTAAAAAACAATGGAATTTATCTGAGGTTTATGTTCGATATAATAGCACATTGGGTGAAAAATTAGTTCATCATAAAAGCCTTATTCGAAAATACAATGTAACTCCCAATGATTTAATTGAACGCAGAGAAGCTAAACAACGAATGACAACCACTCAGTTAAATGCTTATATAAAAAAACAAACTGAACGAGGGAGTGAAAATTTGAGTGAGTATTATATAGAAAAATACAGGCGCACCGCAGCCCCATTTTCGGCATTTGTGCTTTCTATAATTGGCGCATGCATTGCCTCCAGAAAAGTGAGGGGAGGCAGTGGAATTCATTTGGCCATTGGATTAATGATTAGTGCTATTTATATTTTCATGATGCAATTTTCAACCACATTTGCAATCAAAGGCAGTCTTTCGCCTCTTTTAGCTGTTTGGATACCCAATATTTTATTCAGTTTTTTGGCCTTTTTTATATACAAAAAGTACTCAAAATAAGGATTTGAGGGTACGATTTCCTTTTACCCTTTTCTACTTTGCCTTGTAACCTAGAAATTTTAAATTCTACAAGTAGAAAGTAGCAAAAAATAGTGTTTTTTTCTTTTTTTATGAATGAAAATTTCATGTTACTTTTGTGGGCATGAGCGACGTTCAAACTCCAGTAAAAAGTACACTAACCGTTACGGTTGATAATATTACGATAGAAGTAGCCCCAGGCACTACTGTTTTGCAAGCTGCCCGAATAATTGGTGGTGATGTAACTCCGCCAGCCATGTGCTATTACAGCAAATTAGAAGGCAGCGGTGGAAAATGCAGAACATGTTTGGTAGAAATTTCTGCAGGATCTGCAAAGGATCCACGTCCTATGCCTAAATTACAAGCCAGTTGTAGAACCAGCGTTATGGATGGCATGGTGGTAAAAAATATTACCAGCGATAAAGTTCCTGATGCAAGAGCTGGTGTAGTAGAATTTTTATTGATGAATCATCCATTGGATTGCCCAATTTGTGACCAAGCAGGAGAATGTCATTTGCAAGATTTAGGATATGAACATGGAAATGCAGGCACTCGTTTCGAATTTCCACGTCGCACTTTTGAAAAAGAAGACATCGGTCCAAATATTTCGTTGCATATGAATCGTTGTATTTTATGCTACCGATGTACTTATGTTGCTGATCAAATTACCAACACTCGTTGTCATGGAGTATTAGACCGCGGTGATCATGCACAAATTTCAACATTAATTTCTAAGGCAATCGACAATGATTTTAGTGGAAATATGATTGATGTTTGCCCAGTGGGTGCATTAACAGATAGAACATTCCGTTTTAAAAATAGAGTTTGGTTTACGAAACCTGTATCAGCACACAGAGATTGTGACAAGTGTTGTGGTGAAGTAACGTTGTGGTACAGAGGCGACGATGTGTTGAGAGTAACCGCTCGAAAAGATCAATGGGGTGAGGTAGAAAACAGTACAAAAGATGGCAAAACGGGTTGGATATGCAACACTTGCCGTTTTGATAAAAAAGATACAAAAGATTGGACTATTGAGGGGCCTATGAAAGTGAGCCGACACAGTGTTATCTCTCAAGGTCATTATATGAAAATGGTTAAAGGTGCTGAAACATTTACAAAAGTAATGGGCGGCAGGGATCCAAAAATTCTAATGCATATTCATGACGTGAGTGACGTAAATCCTGAAAAATAATTTGAAGGATTTATGTTTGAAAAACTACAAAAACACTGGAAAGTTGGAGCTACACAACTATTTTTGATATTGTGTGTGTTTGCCATTACAGGTACAACTACTGCTTATATTTCAAGAATGATTACTACTTGGATAGGACTAACTTCTGATTCCCCATTGTGGCAACGGGCATTGTTAAGAGGCTCGGTTTTATTGTTTGGCTATCAAATTATTATTTTATTGGTATCCATTCCGTTTGGTCAATTTCAATTTTTTTGGAACTATGAAAAAAAGATCTTGAAACGATTTGGCCTGATGAAAAATTCAGAACCTAAAAGCTAAAAGAGCCATTCATATTTGCACATATAGTTTAAGAAATATTCTTGTATTTCGTTTTGTGGTTTATACAACGAATAATAAATTCCAATACCAGTTGAAAATCATAAACGTATTCAATTATCTTTTTGCAATTTTACCTGCTAACAAAGCAAACAACATGTACGAAATACAAGAAGTAGCTGCAACCCATAATGGATGTGGAATGGTAATAAAAATCATCAACCCACCCAATAATAATAAAAAACCAACAGTTGCTGAAGCATATATTTTATAAGGTTCGGGAGAGATTCTTGCGGCTACATATCCACCAAAAAAACTACTTACCATATATCCTGCAATGAGGATTAAAAATGCATTTACAGGCATCGTTTTCATCGCGTCTAAATACTCTTGATTACCTGGGTTTTTTACATTCATTGGATAAGAATGACTCATCCAGCTTTCAAAAAGCGTAATCACAAAAAAAGACAATACAAGTCCTAATACGATTCCTAATACTAATTTAACTAATGGATGCATATTTTATAGTTGATTAAATTGTCTTAAATGATGTTGTGCATGTTTGTGCAATAAATGTGTCCATTCTACAAAGTTTAAATTACCGAAGAATGGATTTAAAATTCTTTTTTCATGGTCATTGTCAAATGTTTCAAAAAAAGTTTTGATATCTTTTTCTAAAACTGAAATGGATTCTTGAATGCTTGGACAAACCGCTGGTGCCGGTTCTTTAGGCAAATAAGGATTTGGGGTATTGTCTCTAAATGGTTTATCACTCATCATAAATTGAAACATTTTTTGAGTAGTTTCATCATCATTAATTGCAGCTAAAGGAATTAAACCGCTTGCCTGACGAAAAGCATAGCTCATGTGCTCAATCATTTGGTGTACATTCATTTTACCAAAAACTGGTTTTGTACTTGGCTCTATTGAGGAAAGTATTTTTAAATATTCAAATTGAAAATATTCAATCTTACTCATTTTTTTTAAAAATTATTTTCATCAAAAGTATCGAAAAAAAGGCATAAAAAAAACCTACTGATTAAGTAGGTTTTTCTCTATTATTTATAACAATTAATTATCTTCATTTTTCAATAACTCTTTCACAAATACATTTACTTCTTCTAAACGAGCAGTATTTAATGAGTAGTGAATATTTTTTCCATCACGAGAAGTTTGCACAAATTCGGCACGACGTAAAATAGCTAAATGTTGAGAAGCGACTGATTGTTCTACTCTTAATTTTACATAAATTTCTGTTACCGTCAAATAGCTTTTTTCTTCAAGTAATTTTATGATAGACTGACGCAATTTATGGTTGATTGCTCTTAAAATTGCCGCTGCTTTTTTTACCTCTAAATAATTTATGGTACCATTTCCAGCAGTTTTCTCATTTACTGAAATTATGTTTGAAGAATAGATTTCACTCATTTGATTATTTTTTATATAGTTTATTTTAAATATGTATTTAGCACAAAATCATAAATATTATGAATTTACTAAAGTAGAAATGTAAAAATACAAATATTATTAAAAAAACAAATGTTTATAACTTGTTTATTTTGTTTATGAAGACGTTTTTCATATAAAATGGTTCAGAAATGAATAAATCGGCAAAATTACGCCCCTTTATTTCATTCAAACAGAAGTCCATTATACTTTTTTCATTCAATGAAATTGTATCAAATTCAATTTTTTGTGCCTCTTTTTTATCTTCTGAAGAATATAAGACTGCTTTTTTATCTTCACAAATAACTACTAAATCATCTTCATTAATTATAGAAGGCTCAATGATGTGCTTTTTTTGAGCATCAAATAACGCAAAAAAATATTCCTTTTCCCTTGCTTCTATGACAACACCAAACGAATTGATCGAGTTTACTATTGAAGCCAACAAATCCAATTTATTAATTAACACAAGAGGCAACGAATGCACATAGGCAATTCCTTTGGCGGTAGCTAATGAAATGCGTAAACCCGTATAGGATCCTGGACCATTTAATATGCACACAGTTTGCAAATCTTTCCATGATATGTTCAACTCATTCATTACTTCATCAATATGAGAATGAATGAACTTACTGTGATCATTTTGAATATTATTTTGTCTGATTGCAAAATGCTTATTTTCATCAAATAATAAAATAGTGGATTGGGGACCCGATGTATCTATATATAAATTAAACGACATCTTGCAAAGGTAATTTAAATCATTTAGTGAAATGAAAGTCGTTGATTACATTTGTAACATTAAATTTATGTATACATGAAAAAGATTATTACAACAAATGATGCACCTGCACCAATAGGGCCTTATAACCAAGCGGTAGAAGTACATGGAATGCTTTTTATTTCTGGCCAAATAGCCTTGGTACCAGGTACAGATACCATCACAATGGATACTGTAGAAAATGAAACTACCCAAGTAATGAAAAATTTAGAAGCCATTTTGCATGAAGCTGGTTTAACATTTGATCATGTCGTAAAAACATCCATCTTTTTAAGCGATATGAAGTTATTTGCACAAGTAAATGCAGTGTATGCCAACTATTTCACAAAAGATTTTCCAGCTCGTGAAACAGTAGCTGTTTTAGGTTTGCCGAGAGGAGTAAATGTAGAAATTTCGGTGATTGCTGCCAGAGATTAATTTGATTTATTGTTTTTATAAAGAAATAATTTCTTTACTTTTATATCTAAATTAAATATAAAAATATGGAAAACAATCATGACTTATTATTGCAAAACCAGGTGACAAAAAAGCTCCCCGAAATGCTAAATGTGCTTACTATTCTGACGTTTGTGGGATGTGGATTTACAGTGCTTTCAACATTATTTCTTCCATTGGGATGTAAAGTTTTAGAAATGGAGGAAATAGTAGATAAAATGAAACCAAATGAAATTGCTGTTTTGGAAAGTACTTGTTCGAATTTAATTCCTATAATTGCAATTATAGCATTAGGAACAATTCTTTGTTTAGTTGGAGCAATTTTAATGCGCAAATTAAAACAAAGTGGATACCTCATTTATATTGTTGGTCAAATAATTCCAATTGCTGCTGGATTTGCTTTAGGAACGCAAAATTTTTCAGATTGGAAACAACTAATTGGACTTGTATTACCCATAGTATTTATTATTTTATATACCACACAACGAAAGCATCTTGTAGACTAACCCTTCTTATATACAAAAAAGAGCTGTTCATACGAATGGCTCTTTTTTTATTTTAATAAAATATTCTCTAAAATTTGATTGGCTTTATCCCAGCTGTAATTTTCCTCAACAAAAATTCGTGCATTTACTTTAAATGAATCTTGCAAATGTTCATCCTTTAATAATTGAATTATTTTTTCAACAAATTCATATTCATTATTGGCTATTAATACGTGTTTGTTTTCTGTAGCTATCAGTGAGGCATTGGTTACAGAACTAACTACACAAGGCACTTGCATACTCATTGCTTCCAATAATTTATTTTGCAAACCCGCACCTGTAAATAAAGGCGCAACAAACAATTTTGTTTCATCGTAAGCTGTTCGCACATCTTCTACCCAACCAGCAAAATGTATATGGTTTGATGCATATTTTTTAAAATCTGCTGCTGAATTTCCACCCACGATATTTATTTTTATTGTCGGCATTTTTTCAATTAGTAATGGGGCTATTTTTTCACATAAAAAAATGACCGCATTTTTATTAGGCAAATATGATAAGTTTCCACAAAACAATAAATCATACTTTTTTTCTTTTGGAGTAGCAGTAAAGTAATGAGTATCTACCCCATTTGAAACCACCGCTAAATTTTCATTTTCATTTGCTATTTGACTTTTATCAAAATCAGAAATAATAGTAGATGCATCAAACCAAGAAAGCATTTTTTGTTCAAATGATTGCATCAAATTGCTTTCTCTTTTATAAAAAATTTGCTTTAAAAATGTTGCATTTTCTGCAATACGGACATAGTTAGTAGAAAATGCATCTTGAAAATCAATAACGCTTTTAAATGGCAAATCTTTTATATAAAATGCAGTTCGTGCTAATTGACCATAAACAACATCTGGCTTAATTTTTAAAATAGATGCCTCTATTTGTTTTTGAATATTAGCATTAAAAAAATAGCCAACTTGAGCTGGTAATTTTTTCAAAAATGAATTCATTAAATTCCAAGCAATACTTGTTTTATTTAGTTCAAAAATTTCTACAGAAACGCACCATTTTTTTACTTCATTAAAATCATTTTCATTTACTTTTTCATCACTCAAACAATATAAAAAAATATCGTTTTGTTTTGCTAAAAAAACAATTTGATGGTACGCACGAAGTTTGTCTCCTTTATTTAATGGATAAGGAAAACGAGATAATACTATGGCAATTTTTTTTCGTGACACAAATTAAATAGCTAAATGATGAAATTGTTCTACCACTTCTGAATAAATTTTTTCTTTACTATAACTGGCTTCTACAAATTGTTTGGCATGCTCACCGATTGTTTTTATTTCTTCTAAATTTGAAAAGCAGTAAAGCAATTGTTCTTTAAATTCTTCGGGTGAATTTGCAATTAACCCATTTTTTTGATGTGTTAATCCTATGCCTTCAACAGCAACATCTGTAGCGATAATTACTTTACCAAAAGCCATTGCTTCAAGTACTTTTATTCGAATACCAGCACCTGACAACAAAGGTACAATCATAATATTTTTACTTAAACTAAATTCAGCCAAATCTTCTACTTCCCCTACAATGACGGTTTGATTATTTTCTTTTTTCATTAAGGATTTTGGCATATTTTTTCCGGCCAAAAATAATTTTACATTTTTCAATTCAATTTGCAAATCATCCCAAACTGCAGATAAAAACCAGGTAATTCCTTCTATATTGGGCGCCCAATCCATGCTGCCAATATGATAAATTGAATTCGCATCTTGTTCAATATTATTCAACATTGGTTTTTTGATATCAATTCCAAAAGGCAAATAAATACTTGCATTTATTTTATTTTCTGAAAAATATTTTTCTTCAGTTCTAGAAATTGGCAATAGTAAATCAAACTTTTTAAGGATGCCTATTTCATAATTTTTCAATCGATTCGTTAATATTTTCAGGTATTTTCGCTTCAAAAAATTGACTTCGTTTTCACTCAACCGTTGCCAAATTAAATGTTCAATATTATGCACCCTACAAAAACATTTTGCAGTACTATTCTCTTGTGCAATTTGTAAATAAGGGGACGTGTAAATACTTTCAAATTGAATAATATCAAATGCTTCTTTTTGAATAATTTCGAGTAAAGCATTTTCAAAATTTTTATTGATAAACCGAGAAACGTTATATGATTTTCCTGTAAATAAGTTGAAAAAAGCAGATAATGGGTTAATATTATTATTAATAAAAACCGTTTTGAAATGGATTAATTTTAAATATAAATCTGGTAATGAGTTTTCATCAACCCAATGCCTTGATGTATTCATCGATAAAAGGCTAACTTCACACCCCTGCTGCACATATCCTTCAATTGTTTGATGCATGGCAATAGCGCCACCATCTTTTAAAGGAAACGGAATTCGAGGCGTTAAGATTAATATTTTTAAAGACATTTTTAGAAAGGTCGAATTTAAGACAAAAATGTGATTAAATTTGTTGCATGAGTAAACAGTCTGTTCTGTTTTTGGGTTCAAAACCCATCGGTTATCATTGCTTGAATTATTTAATTCAACATCAAGATGCATTCAATATTGAAATCATCGGTTTATTGTCGAATGACAACGCAACCTTTGACAGTTCATTGAGTTTGAAAAAATTAGCCGATGAACAAAATATTCCATTAATTGAGTCATTAAATGAAATGCCTCTATGTGATTTTATCATATCGGTACAATACCATGAAATATTGAAGGCAGAAGATATTGCAAAAGCAAAAACACTGGCGATTAATCTGCATATGGCTCCACTGCCTGAATACAGAGGTTGCAATCAATTTTCATTTGCCATTTTAGATGATAAAAAAGAATTTGGTACTACGATTCATAAAATGGATGCCCGTATTGACCATGGAGATATTATTGCTGAAAAACGTTTTCCAATTCCAACAAATTGTTGGGTGAATGAATTGTATGAATTAACCTATCAAGCATCATTAGCTCTGTTTCAAGAAAATATTGCCAACATTTTATCGAATCAATTTTCAATGATGCCTCAAAAAGATTTCAAAAATGAACGAGGAACTTCCATTCATTTTAGAAGTGAGATTGCTGACATTAAACGAATTGATTTAAGTTGGGATAAAACAAAAGTAGAACGACACATTAGAGCAACTTACATGCCTGGCTTTGAACCGCCTTACACAATGATTGGTAACGAAAAAGTATATTTTTCTACAACATGGAATGCAAAAAAATAGTTTGTACGGTTACCAATGATTTGAATTTTGATCAACGAATGAATCGAATTTGTTCATCATTGGTAAATGCAGGTTATGATGTAACCTTGATTGGCAGAAACAGACCTGCTTCAACACCATTAAATAAAAAACCATTTCATCAAAAACGATTGAATTGTTTTTTTGATAAAGGGAAATTATTTTATGCTGAATATAATATTCGCCTATTCCTTTTTCTATTTTTTGTAAAATGCGATGTGATTTGTGCAATTGATTTAGATACTATTTTACCTTGTTTATTAATATCAAAAATTAGAAATAAAAAACGAGTGTATGATGCACATGAATTGTTTTGTGAAATGGAAGAAATTGTTTCTCGTCCTTTAATTTATAAAGCATGGAAAAAAATAGAAAAATATGCTGTTCCACAATTTTCAACAGGGTATACTATTGGCGATTGCTATGCTGAGCAGTTTAAAGAAATGTATGGTGTTAATTATCAAATTGTACGTAATGCTACTATTTTAGAACCTTTTGCAGAAACGATTAGTGAAGAAAGATACATTTTATATCAAGGTGCTGTGAATGAAGGTAGAAGTTTTGAAACACTGATTCCTGCAATGCAATATGTACATGGGAAATTAATTATTTGTGGAGAAGGCAATTTTTATGAGCAAGCAATTGCATTATGCAATGAGCTGAATTTACAGGATAAAATTATATTTAAAGGGTATGTAGAGCCTAAAATATTGAAAGAATATACTAAAAAAGCATACATTGGAATCACGCTTTTTACAAATCAAGGAAAGAGCAATTATTTTTCCATGGCCAATCGTTTTTTCGATTACATGCATGCATGTGTACCCCAATTGTGTGTAAATTATCCTGAATATCAAAAAGTAAATGAGCAATTTGAAATATCTTATTTGGTGAATAATTGCGAAACAAAAACCATTTCAACGGCTTTAAATGAAATGTTAGAAAACGAGGCACTACACTCTCGTTTAAAGCAAAATTGTTTGAATGCAAGAGAAGTGTATTGTTGGCAAGTAGAAGAAAAAAGATTAATTAATATATATAAAAATGTAATTTAAATTGCCGTCATTGAAGGGAAAAATAATGAAAAATAAACTCCATATCATCAGTTTGGATATCCCATTTCCTGCCAATTATGGCGGCGCAATTGATATTTTTTACAAACTGAAATCGCTGGCAGCACTTGATGTAGAAATAATTTTACATTGTTTTGAATATGGCAATAGAAAACCTACGTTGGAATTAAATAAATATTGCAAACAAGTTTTCTATTATAAACGAAAAACAGGATTTTGGGGTTTAGATGCTACTTTGCCTTATATTGTTTCATCAAGAAACAACAAGCAACTACTAAATAATTTAGTTGTTGACAACTCTCCTATTTTATTTGAAGGTATACACACAACCTTTTTATTGAATCATCCATTATTAAAAAATAGACAAAAAATAATTCGTACGCACAATATCGAAAGTGAATATTATCAGCAATTAGCAAGAAATGAAAACCATTTTTTAAAAAAATTATATTACTCTTGGGAGAGTATGCGTTTGATTTCATATGAGAATAAATTGCAAAATGCCAATGCTATTTTATCAATTTCAAAATCAGATGCTGCCTATTTTTCAAAAAAATATCCAAGTATTCAAACACATTGGGTTCCTGCATTTCATGCAAATGACAAAGTGAATATTTTAGAAGGTAAAGGAGATTATTGTTTGTATCATGGCAATTTAGATGTGGCTGAAAACAAACAAGCGATTGATTTTTTGGTAAATGAAGTATTTGTTTCTGACATGAAAATTCGCTTAATAATTTCAGGGAAAAGTACATCGAACATCGAATATCAAACATCGAACATCGAATTTATTGAGAACCCATCAGATGAAAAATTGCAAGCATTAATTCAACATGCACACATTCATATTTTACCAAGCATGCAAGTTTCTGGTATCAAACTAAAATTACTACATGCTCTTTTTAATGGTCGTTTTTGTTTGGTAAATGATGCCATGTTGGTAGGCAGTGAATTGCAAAATTCTATTCATATTGCCAATTCAGCATCAGAATTCAAGCAAAAAATAAATGAATTAATGCCGCAATCTTTTACAACAGCAATGATTGAAGAACGTAAAAATGAATTAATGAAATTTGATAATGAAGAAAATGCCAAGAAAATAATAACAAATTTGTAATTACGAATAACAAACAATCAATAAAATAAAAAAACTAGCAATCGACTTCTGTCAACTATTAATAAACTACACTTGCATGATCGTACACATGACCGCCTTCTGTTCTAATAATTCTTGAACGGAATTTTTGAATAATGGAATAATCGTGTGTTGCCATTAAAATAGCGGTTCCATAATCAGCACAAATTGAATGTAATAAATTCATAATTTCATCAGCAGTATCTGGATCAAGATTTCCTGTAGGCTCATCGGCTAAAATTAATTTAGGATTATTAAGCAAAGCACGAGCAATATCTACACGTTGTTGTTCACCTCCACTCATTTCATAAGTCATTTTTCCTCCTTTACCTTTTAAGCCAACTTTTGCCAATACGTTATTTACTTTTTCTTCCATCAAGTTTTTATCTGTCCAGCCAGTTGCTTTTAACACAAATAATAAATTATCATTTACATTTCTATCAGTTAGTAATTGAAAATCTTGAAAGACTATTCCTAAATTTCTACGAAGGAATGGAACGTTTTTCCATGTCAAATCAGACAAATTGAAACCACACACATCTCCATTACCATTGCGCAACGGAATATTTCCGTATAATGTTTTCAACAAACTTGATTTTCCGGTTCCTGTTTTACCAATTAAATAAACAAATTCACCTTTGTAAATTGATAAATTTACGTCGGCTAAAATGAGTGAAGAACCTTGATAAATTTGCGCATTCGTTAATTGTAAAACGGGTTTTGTTTCTGACATTTTTATAAGTATTTACAAGTGTAAACTTACTTAATTTTTTCATAAGATTTTCTTAAAAATAAAATGGCTATCATTTCTGATAGCCATTTAAATCTAACTTTCGTTAATTATTGTTTGATGAATTTTTTATGGCTTGTGCTTTTACCATCATTGATTAACAAAATATAAGCTCCTGTTGCTAATGATTTTGTATCGATATTATATTCTTC
>CANHJA010000016.1 GCA_947460795.1 Bacteroidota bacterium
AATACAAAACTATAATTATGCAAAGCTCCATATATAGAACACAAAGAACCAGGAATGGCGAATATTAAAAAAAAGGAATCATTTTTTTCAAAAAAACCAGGTTTCCCTACATGATGATCTTCATGTAAATTCCATAAAAATCCATGCATTATATATTTGTGGGTAAACCATGCTACAAATTCCATGAGAATAAAAATAAAAGCGGTGATGGTTATGTTCGTAATTGCGTTCATGTCGTATATGTTTTATATAATTTTTAAAATGAGTTAGTAATTAATGAGTTGAATGAAGCATTCTATTTTGAACTTCATCAAAACAAATTTTAAACCATTCTGTGTAGGCTTTCGGATTTTTTTGTATGTCCATTTTTATGTTGTCTAATGATTCGTATTTCCAGTCCATCACTTCATCGGTATTAATGATAGGGGAGCTATTGTAGTTTCCAAAAAACACATGATCATATTCATGTTCTATTAGTTCATTATCTAAAGTTGCTTTATAAATAAAATCAAAGTTCTTTTTTAAAGGAGTCCTTATTCCCATTTCTTCCATCAATCGTCTTTCTGCAGATTCTAATGTAGTCTCATTTTTTCGAGGATGACTGCAACAAGAATTTGTCCATAAACCACCCGAATGATATTTATTTAACGCTCTTTGTTGTAATAATAATTCATTTTTATCATTGAAAATAAAAATAGAAAAAGCCCTGTGCAATAAACCCAACTTGTGGGTTTCAGTTTTGCCCATAAAGCCAATCGGATTATCGGATAAGTCAACTAAAATTATTTCTTCTTCCATTATTTAGTATTCAGTTGGTTTTTTTCAGCTGGTGAAATCTGCTTGCATTGGTTTAAAAAATGTATAATTTTTTTTAATAAATCAGCGTCTGAAATGGATCTTGATTTTATAGCACCCAACAAAAGTATTTTATCTGAGTCAATATTCTTGTAGT
Organism: Bacteroidota bacterium; assembly: GCA_947460795.1. Taxonomy (GTDB): domain Bacteria; phylum Bacteroidota; class Bacteroidia; order Chitinophagales; family Chitinophagaceae; genus OLB11. Next base: position 953 of record CANHJA010000016.1, read on the forward strand.
AATTTAAAAATGTTGGAATATTTGTTTGAATGGCTAATCTCAAATAACGCAACTCTATATTTTGAGGATCATTAATAATCGCTTTTTCTAACAATGATTTACCATCATTAAAATATTTTAATTTTTTTATAGGATTTATGGTATACTTAGCTTGTAAAGCAAGTGTAGATCCTTTATACCCTAACAAAGTAGGGGATAATTTAGGCTCATTATTTAGTAAATCAATGAGTTTATTTGCAGATATTTCACTCACAGAAGCTTGCTCAAACATATTTCTAATTGTATTTATTTTACTATCATTCGTAAATAAAAAAAGGAATAATAAGCTAATAAGTTTCATTATAAAATATTAAATTGATGTCTAAGATTAGATTTAAGCATAAGCACCATTTTTTCAAAATTTGGAATCCGAATGCGTTCATTCATAATTCTATGCGGGGGTACATTTTTTATTTTTTTAAATAATACAGTATAATAATAATAAGCCAAGTATACCCCTTTTCTTGAACTGGTAGGTAATTTTTTTATGCCAACAAGTGCCTCATCAAATTCATCTTGAATATTTTGTTCAATTTCTAATTTATCTGCAAGAGTAAAATTATCAAGGTTTACTTCGGGGAAATAGGTTCTTCCTAAATCTTCATTATCCGCTTTAATATCTCGTAAAAAATTTACTTTTTGAAATGCAGATCCCAATTTCATTGCAAAGTGTTTCAAATCTTCATACTGCTCTAAATTGCTTTCACAAAAAACACGCAAACACATTAAACCAACTACTTCGGCAGAGCCTAAAATATATTGGTCATACAATTTTTTGTCAAATTCTTGTTTTTTTAGATCCATTTCCATGCTATCTAAAAAAGTATCTATCAAATATTTATCAATGCAATACGTGTGTACTACTTTTTGAAAACTATTTAAAATAGGGTTTAAACTAATTTTTTGTTCAATGGCTTCATACGTATCTGCTTTAAATTTGGCAAACAAATATTGCTTGTCATACTCATGAAAAGTATCTACTATTTCATCGGCAAATCGAACGAATCCATAAATCGCATAGATAGGATTGTGTAATTTTTTATTTAAAAATTTAATACCTAATGAGAAACTGGTACTGTAACTAACAGTGGTTGTTTTGCTGCATTTTATGCTGATTGCATCAAAGATTTCTTTCATGAATATTATTTTACTAGGTCTTTTTTTATTTGTGTGGCTATAATACTACCAGAAATTAAACAAGGAGGAATGCCTGGTCCTGGAACAGTCAATTGCCCTGCGTAGTATAAATTAGAAATTTTCTTGTTTTTTATTTTAGGTTTCAATACAGCAGTTTGCATCAATGTATTGGCTAATCCATATGCATTTCCTTTGTATGAATTGTATTCATTTTTAAATTCAGTTACACAAAATGATTTTTTGTATTCTATATAATCTTTTATTGATTCTCCTGTTAATTTTTCTAGTCGAGTCAATACTTTTTCAAAATAGATGGCACGAGTTTCTTCATCATCTTTTAAGTTTGGCGCAATTGGTATTAATATAAATAAATTTTCTTTTCCTTCCGGCGCAACACTATCATCTGTTTTTGATGCACATGAAACATAAAATAGCGGTTCTTCTGGCCATTTGGGTGTTTTATAAATGTCTATTGCATGGGGCGAAAATGGCTTGTCGAAGAATAAATTATGGTGTTGAAGATTGTTTATCTTTTTATTGACTCCTAAATAAAATAGTAAAGAAGAAGGGGCCAATACTCGAGAATCCCAATATTTTTCTGAATAATTTTTAAATTTATCTTCCAATAAATTCATTTCAGTGTGATGGTAGTCTGCCGCAGAAACAACAATATCAGTCTGAATTAATTTGTCATTCACTACAATGCCCTCACATTTATTTGATGAGCCAACAGAAATTTTTTGCACACCTGCATTGGTATGAAAAGTAACTCCTAACGATTCAGCAAGAGTTACCATCCCATCAATTATTTTCCCCATCCCTCCCATAGGATACCAAGTGCCTAATTTAATATCAGCATAATTCATCATGCTATATAAAGCAGGTGTTTCTTCTGGCATAGCTCCCAAAAACAAAACTGGGAACTCCAGTAAACGAATTAATTTGGGATGAGTGAAATATTTTTTTATGTGATTCGAAAAAGACTGAAATAAATCGATGCTAAAAATGTTTGAAAATATTTTTTTGTTTACAAATTCAAAAATTGATAGGCAAGGGGTATGCACTAAATCATTCATTCCCACCTTGTATTTTTTTGCAGCCTCCTCTAAAAATAAATCAAGCTGATGGCCTGCTCCCAATTCAATGGTTTCAAACATATTTCTAAAGTCCTCATAATTAGAAGGGATATCTAATATGTCATTCTCACCAAAATATACTCGATACGAAGGAGACAGTCTTTTTAGTTCATAATAATCAGAACATTTTTTTCCAAAGGATTCAAAAAATTGATCAAATACATCCGGCATCCAATACCAACTAGGCCCCATGTCAAAATGATATCCATCCGTTTTCATTACTCGCGCACGACCACCTAAATGCTCATTTTTTTCATATACATTTACTCGATGCCCTTGTTGAGCCAAATAACATGCCGTTGAAAGACCTGCAAAACCACTGCCTATAATTGAAATGTTTTTTGACATTTTAGTTCGTTTTCATTTATATATTATTCAAAAATGAATATATTTTTTGTTTTGATGCAATTAAATAATTGTCTGTTATGTAGTTGCAATGAAATATATTGTTCTACAAATATATAAAATGATTAATCGATAACCAATAGGCGTTTATGATACTATATAGAATAAAATCCATTATTTTGGACTGAATTCTGTATGATTAAATGCTCTTCACGCAAGTTGTAAATGCATCAACTAATTGTTGCCAAGAGAATATAATCAATCAATATAGAAAAACCTTCTCGAAAATTATTTCTTATTTTCTAGAGCGGCTTTCACAAATGCTACAAATAATGGATGTGGATTTTCTACTGTAGATTTCAATTCTGGATGAAATTGCGCACCTACAAAAAAAGGATGGTCTTTAATTTCTACTATTTCTACTAAACCAGTTTTAGGATTTTTACCAACGATATCCATGCCGGCTTTTTCAAACTGTTCGATGTATTGATTGTTGAACTCCCAACGATGACGATGTCTTTCGGAGATGTATTTTTTACCATATGCTTCATACGATTTGCTTCCTTCTTCAATTTCACAATCATAAGAACCTAAACGCATAGTTCCTCCCATTTGAATGATGTTTTTTTGATCTTCCATCAAGTCAATTACCGGATAAGCAGTATGTATATCCATTTCTGTAGAATTAGCCGTTGTAAATCCTAACACATTTCTTGCATATTCAATTACACAGCATTGCATTCCCAAACAAATCCCAAAGAATGGAATTTTATTTTCTCTAATATATTTAATGGATTCAATTTTTCCTTCAATTCCTCTATTGCCAAAGCCTGGGGCTACTAATACACCATCTAGTCCACTCAATTTTTCTTTCACATTTTCTGGTGTTATGTGTTCCGACTGAATATTTTTTATAACGACTTTGCATTCATTTACTGCACCTGCATGTACAAATGATTCTAATATCGATTTGTAGGCATCTTGTAGTTCAACATATTTACCAACTAATCCGATCGTTATTGTATGTTTTGGATTTTTTAGCTTTGTTAAAAATGCTTTCCAATTATCTAAAATAGGTTCGTGTCTTAAAGGCAATTTTAATTTTTCCAAACAAATCACATCCAAATTTTCACGCATCATGTGTAATGGAACGTCATAAATAGTTTCTGCATCGGCAGCTTCTACCACAGAATCCACTTGTACATTGCAGAATAAAGCGATTTTACGTTTGATATCGCCATTAATTGGTTCCTCAGTTCGGCAAACAATGATGTCAGGAGCCAATCCATTTTCATTCATCAATTTAACTGAATGTTGGGTTGGTTTTGTTTTTAATTCTTTAGCCGCTTTTAAGTATGGAACCAGTGTTAAATGTACAACGAGTACATTTTCTCTACCATTTTCCCATTGCAATTGACGAATAGATTCTACATATGGTAAACTTTCAATATCACCCACAGTTCCTCCAATTTCTGTAATTACAATATCAAAATCATTTTCAGTTGCTAATAAAGTAATGCGTCTTTTTATTTCATCAGTGATATGAGGAATTACTTGGACCGTTTTGCCTAAATAAACACCTGCACGCTCATTGTTGATTACATGTTGGTATATTCTCCCTGTTGTTACATTATTTGCTTGAGATGTAGGCGTACTTAAAAAACGCTCATAATGGCCTAAATCCAAATCAGTTTCTGCTCCATCATTGGTTACATAACATTCGCCATGCTCATAGGGATTTAAAGTTCCTGGGTCAACATTTATATAAGGATCCAATTTTTGAATCGTCACTTTGAAGCCTCTAGCTTGTAATAATTTAGCTAAAGAAGCAGCTATAATTCCTTTTCCTAATGAGGAAGTAACTCCACCAGTTACAAATATGTATTTTGCCATAACAATAAGTATTTTGTATGACCTTTTTTATAATTAATCAATCTAATAACGGAAAAAAATTTGAAGGTCGGACAAAGGTAAAATTTATTTTCAAGCAAACACGAAATCAGTAAAAAATGTGGAAACCTTTTTTAATTATCTTAATAAAGTATATTTTTTTATCATTTTATATAAAAAAAATATAAAGTCGTGTAATTATTTGTAATTATGGATTACATTTAGAAATATTTGTAAAAATTTAAACAAAAATATAATTGTTGTTTAAAAATTAAATTTACAAATCAAGAACTAAATATATAATTTGAATGAAATTTAAAGCGCCAGTTAGCATAAAATGGGTAGCCGAATTTATAGGGGCAAAATTAATTGGGGATGACACTATCCAAGTCGATGGACTGAATGAAGTTCATAAAGTAACACCAGGCGATATTTCATTTGTAGATATCGAAAAATATTATGCTCGTTTGCTAGAAAGTAATTGTGCCGCTATCATTATCAACAAAGAAGTAGAATGTCCGACTGGGAAAGCATTGTTAATTATAGACAAACCCATTGAGGCCTACAATAAATTAGCAACTCATTTTACCCCATTTGAACCTGCTACTAAAATGATTGCAGATACTGCTATCATTGGTGAAGGAACCATTATTCAACCAGGTGCATTTGTTGGAAATCATGTAAAAATTGGGAAAAATTGTATCATTCATCCAGGTGTAGTGATATATGATGGAACTACCATTGGTAACAATGTAAATATTCAAGCCAATTCAGTTATTGGGGGAGATGCTTTTTATTTTAATAAAAGAAAAGATGAAGAGGTAATGTACTTGAAATTAGAAAGTTGCGGCACCACAATAATTGAAGACGATGTAGAAATTGGCGCTTGTTGCACCATAGACAGAGGCGTAAGTGGAATCACAATCATAGGAAGAGGAACTAAATTTGACAATTATATTCATATTGGACATGGAACCATTGTTGGAAAAAATTGTTTATTTGCTGCACAAGTTGGTGTTGCTGGTAAAGTAATTATAGGAGATAATGTATTATTATATGGCCAAGTAGGAGTGTCCAAGGATTTAGTGATTGAAAGCAATACAGTTGTTTTAGCAAAAAGTGGTGTAGGAAAATCATTGCCAGGTGGAAAAGTTTGGTTTGGTATTCCTGTACAAGATGCGAAAGAAAAAATGGAAGAACTTGTTTGGGTTAAAAGAATTCCTGAGTTGTGGGATAAAGTTAAAACCGATTTTTAATCTTTATAAACCACTTTGCCTTAATCTATAAAAAGGTAGATATTTAAAACTATTTTTCTAACTTTACGTTTATATGAAAAAATTTATTTTAGTAGCAATCGTTATTGCATTTGCGTTGCCAGTTTCAGCTCAATTTTATGGTCCATTTTATGGTGCCAATGTTTTTGTAAATAAATCGAATCTTTTCAATTCGGATGATTACAGAGCGGATAGTTTTCAAACTTACAAAAAGACTCCTTCATTTGCAGGCAATTTTGAAATTGGTTATTTATATCAAACAGGGCTTTCAGTAGCAACTGGAATTCAATTTGGAACTTGCAATCAAAAATATACTGGGTCAAATAATTATTATCCGTACAATTTAACAGCCACTACCAAAACTTCCTCTATCAGAATCCCAGTTATCTTTGGAATTCAAAAAATGAATGATAAAAAACTGAAGTTCTTGTATACAGTTGGTTTTTATTATTCATACAACACTTCTTATTCTGATAAATGGGAATTAACCAATAAAGTCCCTACGAACAATGTTACTCAAGTTCAAACATATACTTTAAAAGACGATATTATTTCATACGAAAACAATATCAATGCGCAAGCTAACTATAGTGCAAACTTAAACAGAAGACCTTATCAACGCCATGGTCTAGGTGCTTTAGCATCTGCAGGAATCAAATATCAATTGAAAGATAAATTGGAATTAATAGCACAAGTAAAGACTGAATTTACAGTTACCAACGCAGAAATTACAAATGAAATTCGGTTTACTCCGATCAATGACCCTTCAACATTTCCTTATAACGGACATGCATTTCAAAACCATGCAAAGTTTATGAATGATAAAAATTCTAATTGGAACCGAGCTTCAACTCATCCTTTTAATTTAGGACTTTCAATCGGTGTAAGATATTATCTTTTCGATTTTTAATTCAATTTGTCAACTATTTAAGAACGTTTCTATTTTGAAACGTTTTTTTTATTCATAAATAAAAATTTTCGATAATAAGTATTTTATACTTTGCCTTAGTTTCTTTACTTTTGTGAACTTAACACTCAAAGAATGTTTTTACTAGCGATTACAATCTCATTTATAATACAAAAAATAATATTAGCAGCTATTATTATTGGTGGTTCATTAGGGATTGCTTTATACGCAACATGGGCAGAACGTAAAGTTTCTGCTGTTATGCAAGATAGAAGAGGACCCACGCGTGCTGGCCCTTTCGGACTTTTACAACCATTGGCTGATGGTGTAAAAATGTTTATGAAAGAGGAAATTATTCCTATCTTTTCAAACAAATTTTTATTTATTTTAGGACCTAGTTTAGCGATGGTTGTAGCCCTTATGTCTAGCGCCGTAATTCCTTGGGGGCCTGATATGAAATTTGCTGACGGAACTTCATTTTCGTTGCAAGTGGCTGATATAAATATTGGCATGTTATATGTTTTTGGAGTCGTAAGTTTAGGAGTATATGGCGTTATGTTGGGTGCTTGGGCTTCTAACAATAAATTTTCTTTATTAAGTGGTTTAAGAGCCGCAGCACAAGCCATTTCATACGAACTTGCCTTAGGTTTAAGTATGATTTCTTTAGTAATGATGACGGGCAGTTTGAGCCTAAATGATATTGTAAGCCAACAACATGGTTTTTGGGATGGCAATTGGTTTTCTTGGAATGTATTTAAACAGCCTTTGGCATTTTTAATATTTTTAGTGTGTTCATTTGCCGAATTAAACAGAGCTCCTTTCGATTTGGCAGAGTGCGAAAGTGAATTGATTGGTGGATATCATACTGAATATAGTTCTTTAAAATTAGGCTTCTATTTATTTGCAGAATATATCAGCATGTTTATCACATCTGTTATTATTAGCACATTATTTTTTGGGGGCTATAATTTCCCAGGAATGGATGCTGTTGCTGCAATGGTGCCCTCACCGTTATTTTCAATCATTTGTGCATTGGTGCTTTTAACCAAAGCGATAGGATTCATACTATTTTTCATGTTTATTCGTTGGACAATTCCTCGTTTCAGATATGACCAATTAATGAACCTTGGATGGAAAAGCTTAATTCCTTTGGCATTAATAAACATGTTAATTACAGGAGCTGTTATTTTATATTTAAATAAATAAAAAAATAAAAAATGTCTTTTACAATTTCAGATAAATCAAAATTAGTGGATAGACGTCCGATGACGTTTAAAGACAAAATATATTTACCAGCAATTTTAGGTGGTTTAAAAGTGACTTTGGGCCACATTCTTAAAAAGAAAGCTACCATTAATTACCCAGAAGTACAACGTGAATTTAGTTCTACTTTTAGAGGACTTCATATCTTAAATAAAGATGAAGAAAACCGTGAACGTTGCACTGCTTGTGGATTGTGTGCATTATCATGTCCTGCAGAGGCTATTACAATGGAGTCTGCCGAACGTAAACCTGGTGAAGAACATTTATATCGAGAAGAAAAATATGCAGCCAAATATGAAATCAATATGTTGCGTTGTATTTTTTGTGGATTGTGTGAAGAAGCTTGTCCTAAAGATGCAATTTATTTAACTCAAACATTTGCACCAGCAAACTACGATAGAAAAGGATTTATTTATAAAAAAGAAGATTTATTAATACCTAATAAATAGAGATTAATGAACAATGAATAGTTTTATCTTCAAACAATTATCATTAATAATTTAAAAAAAATGGATATATATCAAATAATATTTTGGGTTTTAAGCATCTTCACTCTTGGGTGTGCCATTGGCGTAATAATGAGTAGAAGCCCCATTAACAGTGTGTTATTTCTTATCTTAACGTTTTTCTCTATTTCAGCACATTACGTAATGATGAATGCTCAATTTTTAGCAATTGTAAACATTATTGTATACGCAGGTGCTATTATGGTTTTGTTTTTATTTGTATTGATGCTTATGAATTTAAACAGTGATACCGAACCTCAAAAAAACTTTTTAATCCAATTTGCAGGGGTTATTTCTGGAGGCGCTTTGTTATTGGTTTTTGTAGCTGCTATTAAATCTACATTTACAGGCTTAGAAGGTAAAACAATTGATCTATCACAATCTACAGATATTGGTTTAATTAAAAATTTAGGAACCATGCTGTTTAAAGAATATGTATTCCCTTTTGAAATTGCGAGTGTCTTGTTTTTAAGTGCAATGGTAGGTGCAGTTGTAATTGGTAAAAAAGATAAACATTTAGCACCCACAGAGTAATTCAATACGAACTTTTTTAAATAAAAAAATGCTACCGATTGGGTAGCATTTTTTGTGGATTTAATATCCCAAACTCGTTAATATTTGTTCCAAATCGAGGTTGTCTTTGGGGTTATATTGTTCGTTTAAATTGATGCCATTTAATTTTGCCCATGACTGATAATAGACAGCAGTGACAGGGTTTTTTAGCTCTTTTACTATATCATAGCAATTGGTTTTAAGCTGTCGGTTGACAATTTTAACAAGCAAACGCCCTTGAGTAATATTCAAAGAGGTTAATTTGTCTTCAAAATTGGATTTAATTTCTTTCTCTTTTGATTTGATAAACCTTCTTCGCTCTTTTTTGCTTGCATAGGCAGTAGCCATATCAATTTCATTAAACATTTTTACCGCAGCATTGGCATAGGGCATCACTATTTTTACATAGTGTTTCATTTGATTGTAATGATATCGAAGGGTATCGTTTTTAAACACTCTGGATTCAAGAATCACCGTTTCGTTTAATTGTACAAAATATTTTGGGGCTTCTTTTTCAAATGAAAAAGCTGGAGGTATTTGTTGGCTAAATCCTTCACTTGAAATCGTAATTAGCAGTAGGTAAATGTATTTTTTCATGTTTATTGTTTAAAAATAGGAAATTTAAAAAGGATAGACTGAAAAAAAACGCTGGGGTTGAATGGAGGGTATTAACTTTTTAAAATGGATTCACTTGATTAGCCCAGACTAAAGATAGTTGCACAATAAAATAAATTGAATAAAGAGATTGCATAAACGATAATCACTGATTTATTACCGCAAAAATAATGTTCAAAAAACACCTCAAATCAGGTTGTTGTTACCAATTCAGCTAGCCATTTTATGCAAAAAGCTTGGCACTTTAGAAAGGTAAAATGAGTAAAAAATGAACCAATGAAAATTGAAGAAAACTAGTGGAAAACTATTTCCGTTAAATAGTATAAAATAGTTTTTAATTATAGAATATATCTTCTAACTTCGCATTTGCCCTAATATTTTTTTAGGGAATTATATAACTACAAATGGGATTATTCAACTTTTTTACGCAAGATATTGCCATGGATTTAGGCACGGCAAACACACTGATCATTCACAATGACCAAGTCGTTATTGATGAGCCTTCAATTGTTGCTGTGGATAGAAAAACGTCTCGAATTATTGCTGTCGGAAAACGAGCAATGATGATGGATGGTAAAGTGCATGAAGATATAAAAACCATCAGACCATTAAAAGACGGAGTAATTGCCGATTTTAATGCTGCTGAAGGAATGATTAGAGAATTAATAAAATTAATTTATCCTAAAAAGCCATTGTTTGCCCCAAGTTGGAGAATGGTTATTTGTATCCCTTCCTCGATTACAGAAGTTGAAAAACGTGCGGTAAGAGACAGTGCGGAGCAAGCAGGTGCAAAAGAAGTCTACATGATTATGGAGCCAATGGCTGCTGCATTAGGAATTGGAATTGATGTAGAAGAACCAACAGGAAACATGGTTATTGATATTGGTGGTGGAACAACTGGTATTTCAATTATTTCATTATCAGGTATTGTATGCGACGAAAGTATACGGGTTGCTGGAGATGAGTTTACCGCTGATATTATTGAAGCAATGCGTCGTTACCACAGTTTATTAATTGGTGATAGAACTGCTGAGCAAATAAAAATTCAAGTAGGAAGTGCATTGAAAGATTTAGACAATCCTCCTGATGATGTAGCTGTAAATGGAAGAGATTTAGTTACAGGTATTCCTAAACAAATCATGGTTTCTTATCAAGAAGTTGCTGATGCGTTAGACAAATCGGTTTTCAAAATTGAAGAAGGGATTTTAAGAGCGTTAGAAAAAACACCTCCTGAATTAGCGGCGGATATTTTCCGTCGTGGATTATATTTAACTGGTGGTGGTGCTTTACTTCGTGGATTAGATAAACGCATTGCCAACAAAATTAAATTGCCTGTGCATGTTGCAGATGATCCGTTAAGAAGTGTTGTTCGTGGAACTGGTATGGCGTTAAAACACGTCCATAAATATCCATTTTTGATGCAATAATTTTATAGAAAAAGAAACGACCCAACGAAGTGCGAAATCTGATCTATTTCATTAAAAATTATTATTCTTTTTTGGTTTTTCTTGTACTAGAATTAATTTGTTTACTGATTGTTTTTAAAAATAATTCATATCAGCAATCATCTTATATTAATTCTGCAAGAGGCATTTCAAGTAATTTCTATACCAAAAAAGAATCCATTGTTTCTTTTTTAACACTCAATGCAGTGAATGACAGTTTGGTAAAAGAAAATGCTCGATTAAAACAGGCATTGGGAATTCCTGTTACTGCCAATCCTTTTGAAGACACAAGCTACACAGTTACTCGTACCTTAGATAGCAATGCAAAACAAACGGTGCATTACAAATATATTGCTGCCAAAGTAATCAATAATTCTACTGACCAAAAAATAAATTACATTACGTTAAACGTAGGATCTCGTCAAGGTATAAAACCTAAAATGGCTGTTATAACCGATAAAGGGGTAGTGGGTAAAATTTCACATGTGAGTGAAAATTATTCTGTAGCCGTGTCTATTTTATCTGATCGATTTAATGTGAATTGCGTAGTTCCAGATGGCAGTATTGGAAATATAAAATGGGATAATAAAGATCCAAATATTGTCATATTAAAAGGCATTCCATTGTCGGCTAATTTAAAATTAAAAGACAGTATCATGACGAGTGGTTATTCTATTTTTCCAGAAAAAATAATGATTGGTAAAGTGGCTAAATTCGTTAATGGAGATTACCAAGTTTGGCTATCCACGAATTTTAATAATCTACACTATGTATATGTGGTGCAAGACTTTACCAACATTGAAAGAAATACTTTAGAAGACACCGTTCAAGCAGAAATACAATGAGTACAACTATAAAATTTATTTTAAACTTCATTGTGGTTTTAACGATTCAAATTTTTATTTTGAATGATATTATGTTGAAATCATCGTTAACATTTTTTGGATTCCCTGTTTTTACACCTATCATTTATCCGTTAATTTTATTGGTAATGCCAGTCAATACGCCTCATTGGTTATTGATGGTTTTAGGATTTATTACAGGTTTAACGATGGATATGTTTTCAAACACACCGGGTATGCATGCTGCAGCTATGGTTTTGATTTGTTATTTAAGACCTTTTATTTTAAAATTATTTTTTCAGCAAACAGCGAAAGAATTAAGAGATACGGTGCCTTCATTATATAAATTGGGTTTTACTTCGTTTATTATCTATGTTGGATTTACTATTTTAATTCACCATTCATTTTTTTACATAATAGAAATATGGAGTTTTAAAAGCAGTGTTCTTATTTTCTTTAAAACGATTGTATCTGCAATCATGTCGATTATATTGATTTTATTGAGTCAATTATTATTCGCTAAAAAAGAAATTCAACGAGCATGATTATTTCAGGCATTTTTTCGGCACTAACAGAAGATAAAGGCTTTGGAGTTTTTACTAAAAAGAAAATTGAAGCGGGAACCATTATTGAAATTTCTCCAGTAATTGTGATGTCAGCAAAAGAAAAAGTAGATTTAGAAAAAACAAAACTCTACGATTATTTATTTAATTGGAAAGGTAAAAAGTGTTGCATGGCAATGGGATTTGTACCAATTTACAACCACTCTTATGAGTCCAATTGTGAATATTTTCAAGATTTTGAATATAATACCATCATGATCAAAGCCATACGTTCGATTGCCAAACATGAGGAACTCACCATTAACTACAATGGTACTTTTAACAATAAAAAGAAAGTGTGGTTTGAGGTTGTTTAAGCCATTTTATTCATTTCCATAAGTTAGTTTAAGTGCTAAGTGCACTTTTCATCAAAAGTTCATTGCTGATCGCGGGAAGATTCGTGTTAATTACTATCACCGAAACTTAGTTAAATACATACGATACAGAAGCAGAAAAATAGTTGACAATCAATTGGTTAAAACGAATAAATAAAATGGGTATTCATTAGGCCCCCTTATTGCTTTTATACCACTTGTAACCTATGATTAAAATAATGGTCATTGGCATAAACGCTAAATAAATAATGCCTCCATTTAACCCTTTTGCGCCTTTATCATCCAAGCTTTCGGCAGTTTTAGTACACATTACACATTGTGCATCAGCTGCAGTGTATCCAAAGGATAAAAAACCGATCAGTAATAATTTCTTTAGCATGTTGCAAAAGTAACAAAAAGTTATTGGATGTTGAATGGCATTCTCTCATTTAAAAATCTATAATCCCAATCTTCAATTAGAAATTTCAATCCAAATTATTCATTCATTAACAGACCATCAACACAAAAAACTTTTCAAATAAAGGGGAAAACCTTAGCTTTGACAGATTGCACAATTCTCAATTCTCAAAATATAAATGTCAGCTTCACACATCATAAAATACATTTACAATTACGGTTCAGATGAAGTAATTCGTAAAGGGAAAAAAATATTTTTAACTGACGGCGTAAAGCTGATCAAAAAAGATGAATTGTCGAATCAATTGGTTTTTAAAGTAAAAAATGACCAATATTATAACCAATATACTGTTACGATTTCAAAATATTTGAATGAAAGTACCATTAAAGCTCGTTGCCTTTGTCCGTACAATATGGGAGAAGTATGCCGACATGAAGTGGCTGCATTATTTCAATTAAATGAAATGTTGGTGAATCAAACACTGGATTCTACCGAAACTCAGTTTAATCAATTGCACACGGTTGTTCGTATGAAAAGCATTGATTTACATTCCTTGCGATTATTTACATCAAGTTCTCTGTTTGAAGCATCGGAGCAAATGATTAAAAAAAATACGTCAAAAATAATTAAAGCAGAAAACGAAATTGTTGAAGCGATTGTTGAAGTTGACAAAGAAAAATTTGAAGTAAAACTCAAGCGAAACGACGATAAATCATTTGATACATCTTGTAATTGTACCGAATCAAAATATCCATTGTGTAAACACAAAACGGCAATTTTCTTATTATTACTCAACAAACATGGCGAAAATTATTTTGACACCATTCGAAATTGGGACAGTCAAAAAAATAAATTACTGGGTTTATATGGCTACTCGTTAGAGGATGATTTAACTGGTAAGTTTGAATTTTATTATCAAGATGCAAAACCTTTTTTAAAGGTATTGGATGCATCAATCAAAAAAGTGAGCATTCGCGAACCACTGCGAAGAGCACACGAAGAATTGAAGCTAGTAGAGAAAAAAGAGTATACCAAACGCTTAGGCTTGGTATTTAATCTACAAGAAAAAGGCTATCCATATTTTACCATTGATTTGGTAGAGGGTGAAATGGATATGATCAATCAATCTTTTGCTGGCAACATCAATAAATTAGATATCTCAAAATACATTGACACCGATATTTACCCCGTGCAGGATAGAGAGTTGGTTTCACAAGTTCGTAAAATACAAAAATTAGAAGTCTCGAAATTTATTGCTAAAAATTCTCCTTTTGGAGATTTATGGGAAAATATTACCCAAAATGAAACTGAATTAACGCTTGAAACGAAAGATTTAATTTACGAATTTTTGCATCCTAAATTATTAAAGCTATTTAATAGTTTAGGCGATCATAATCCAATCTATGTTTTACCCAAAGGCAAGCCATACAAAACAGCTTCTCTTGAAAAATTGAATTACAACGCATCTCAGTTATTCCCTGTTATTCATGTTCAAAAAAAGAAAACAGACATTCACATAAACGTTCAATATCAAGTAGAAGAGCGATTATTTAAAATGAATGAAAACGAGTTGGATACCCATTTGATATTCATGCATAAAAAGGAATTGTATTTAGCCCCTAAGGCAAAAGATGTTTCTCATGTAAGCGTGTTGGATAAATTTAATAAAATAAAATTAACCGAATGGGGTAGTTTTTTACAAGAGAAATTATTGCCAATAACTAAATTATACGAAACAAAATTTGATAAAGGATTAATAGAGTATAGCAATACCGTGAAACCCACTTTTTCAGTAAGATTGAGTGAGCAAGGTTCTTATTTTATTTTAAAACCGGTGTTCGAATATGAAAATGTAGAAGCGCAATGGAATGAGGAAGAAAATATTTCGATCAACAAGGAAGGAAAGGTTTTAGTTATCAAACGAAATAAAGAAATAGAGGCAGGCTACATTCAATTAATTGAAAGCTTACACAGTAATTTAAAGAAGCCAGAATTTGAAAATCATTTTGCCATTCATTCCAAATATGCATTGCAAAAAAATTGGTTCTTTTTATTCTTCGATAAAATGAAAGAAGAAAAAATTAAATTGTATGGTTATGAAACCTTAAAACAATTTAAAATAAATAAATCGAAGCCAACAACTAAAGTATATATATCATCTAATTTAGATTGGTTTGATACAGAAATTGACATCACATTTGGTGAAGAGTCTGCTACGATATCGGATATTCAAAAAGCATTGAAAGCAAAACAAAACTATGTATCATTAGGCGATGGCAGTTATGGTTTGTTGCCTGAAGAGTGGTTGCAAAAGTTTTCATTGTTGTTTAAAATGGCTGATACGAAAGATCAAACATTAAAAGTTAGTAAGTATAATTTTACTGTTATTGATGAATTACATGATCTAATTGATGACGAAGATATTAGAATAGAATTAGAAGAAAAGAAACAAAATTTATTAAGCGAAACACCTGAAAAATATTCTAATATAGAAATTCCAGAAGAGCTAAATGCCACATTAAGACCTTATCAAAAAGCAGGATTTCAATGGTTGGCTTATTTAGATACGATTAAATGGGGTGGGCTGTTGGCAGATGATATGGGTCTTGGTAAAACTATACAAACGCTTACGTTTTTACAATATTATAAAAACAAGTATGGTAAATTAAGGGCTATGGTGGTTTGCCCGACGACGCTTTTATTTAACTGGGAAAATGAGATTAAAAAATTTACGCCAGGCATCAGTTATTTAATTCAACATGGTCCTACAAGAACTTCAAGAGCGGAAGAATTGGATCAATATGAAATTATTATTTCTACCTACGGCACATTGCGAAGTGATGTAGAAATGTTGGTGAAGTTAGAATTTGATTATGTGGTTTTAGATGAGTCGCAAACAATTAAAAATCCTACTTCAAAAGTATCGAAAGCGGCCCAATTGATTCCTAGTAAAAATAGAATTGCATTGAGTGGTACGCCTATGCAAAACAATACATTTGATATGTATTCTCAAATGAATTTTTTAAACCCAGGTATGTTGGGAACCAAAGAATTTTTCAAAGAACAGTTTGCAAAACCGATAGATAAATTTCAGGAAGTAGATACGAAACAACATTTACGAAAATTAATATATCCGTTTTTATTAAGAAGAACCAAAGAGCAAGTTGCCAAAGATTTGCCAGAAAAAACGGAGGTTACCTTGTATTGCGAAATGGGTAAAGAGCAACGCGCTATTTATGATATGTATCGAAACATGTATCGTTCTCAAATACTAGGAACGATTGACAATCAAGGGATAGAAAAATCGCAATTTGCCATATTACAAGGCTTGATGAAACTTCGTCAAATTTGTGATTCGCCTGCCATCCTGAAAGAAGAAACTAAATTGCCGAATCACAGTGTGAAAATTGATGAATTGGTTAGAGAATTAGAAGATAATATGGGTGACCATAAAGCCTTGGTATTTTCACAATTTTTAGGAATGCTTGGTTTGATTAAAGAAAAATTAATTGAAAAAAATATTCCGTTTCAATATTTTGATGGAAGTTTTACGGCACAGCAACGTGAAAATGCAATCAGAGAATTTCAAGATAAAGACGAGTGTAAAGTATTTTTAATTTCCTTGAAAGCGGGAGGTATGGGGTTAAATTTAACCTCGGCAGATTATGTGTATTTGGTAGATCCTTGGTGGAATCCTGCAGTTGAGCAACAAGCCATTGATAGAACCCATCGTATAGGACAAACTAAAAATATATTCGCCTACCGGTTAATTTGTAAGGATACGGTTGAGGAAAAAATAATGACATTAAAAGATAAGAAAAATTCTTTAGTGAAAGATATTGTGAGCGATGATACACACATGATAAAACAATTAACGAAAGACGATGTTTCTTATTTATTTAGCTAGTTGATTCAAGATTTATTTCATTCGATTTTACAAAATACAATAACAGAAAAACATCGACTGTTTTTTTTCGTTGTAATTAATTAAATGATAATATGGATTAAAATGGGCTTTATTTATGAATAACTATATCAATTCATTACATTTGCATACTTAAAAAAAATATTTAAAAATGGCTTTACAAGCAGGTATCGTAGGACTTCCCAACGTAGGAAAATCAACTCTTTTTAATGCAGTTAGTAACAGTGCAAAAGCACAAGCAAGTAATTATAGATTTTGTACTATTGAACCCAATGTTGGTTTAGTAGACGTTCCAGATGACCGTTTAAATAAATTGAGTGAGTTAGTAAATCCAAATCGTGTGGTGCCTACGCAACTTGAAATTGTAGATATTGCAGGCTTGGTAAAAGGTGCTAGTAAAGGGGAAGGTTTAGGGAATAAATTTTTAGCTAATATTAGAGAAGTAGATGCAATCATTCATGTTATAAGATGTTTTGAGGATGAAAATGTATTGCGTGAGGAAGGTATCATTAATCCAATGGGTGATAAAGATATTATTGACACTGAGTTGCAATTAAAAGATTTAGAAGGGATTGAAAGAAAAATTCCTAAATTAGAAAAATTATCTAAGAACGATCCAAAAGCAAAAGCAGAATTAGAAGTTTTAATGCTTTGTAAAAAAACATTGGATGATGGAAAAAATATCAGAAGTTTAGGTTTATCAAAAGAAGATAAATTGGCCATTGCAGATTTAAATTGTTTG
>CANHJA010000017.1 GCA_947460795.1 Bacteroidota bacterium
CCAATTTTCTTGTTTCATTTTAGAAAATAAGCCCAACAAATATTTTGCTTCCTTGTTCGGATTTTTTCCGTTGTAAAGTGCATTTGTTTTTGGAATTGACAATAAGATTTCTTTGATGTATTGTATTTTTTCTAATTCAGAAACAGCATCTAAACTTTCTTTGTGAAACAAGGAAATGTTTTGTTGTATAATTTCGTTGCAAAAGGAATGATAGGTATGAACTGCAATGTGTTGTGCTGTTTCTGCACCAATTAATCGAAACAACCGGTCACGCATATTTTTCTTTCCTTCTTCGGTATATGTAAGACATAAAATATTTTGTGGCTGCACTTGTGCATCACTCAATAATAAATTAGCAATTCGTAACGACAAAATTTGAGTTTTGCCTGTTCCAGGACCTGCAATTACCAATACTGGGCCAAAAATAGTTTCTACCGCTTTTTTTTGTTGAGGATTTAGTTTCTCAAAATCTTGTTGAAATTGTTCGATGTAATTCGTTTTTGTCATGTTGTTTTTATTTGTTTTACAAAGATGTCGATTAGGTATGTAATGAGCTTACGCAGTGAATTTTTTTATTGAATAATGTTATTTAGTCGAAGGGTACCAATTCCGTTCCAGATGATAAATGAATATGACTTCAACCCCATAAAATTAAAAAAAGGGTTACAAATTGTAACCCTCTTCTATAAAATTTTCACTAATTATTTTAGAAACGAGGACAAGCGAAGTTGTAAGAACGAGTGTCGTTTCTGATAATGCAACCATTGTAAATTAAAGAAATTTCTAATGCTCCATTTCCTTTAGTTGCAGGAGTGAAACCAGATAAGTTAATATCATAACTGATTCCTAATTTAGCTTTAGCCCACTCAAAACCAACATAAGGAGCAATTGCATCGGCATAACGATACCATGCACCAATGTAGAAAACGGAGTTGGTAACATCATCTTCAAGAGTAGGATTCATGATAAAACCAGTTGCTGCACCTAATACTATTTCGTTTGCTTTACCTTGTTGTTGATACATACCACTCACAAATAACATCGTATTGGTATTCATTTGCAATGAACCACCAATTGAAGCGGTTACTCTTGAATTTATTTTATGATTCCCATTTAAAAATGTTTCTACCGGTTGAGTTAAGTGATAATATGAAAACCCTGCATACATGTTAGAACGATCGTTCACATATCCAGAATATAAAATTCCTGCATTGAAATCAGGGTACGTTAAATCGGCACCACCTGTGGTTTCATTTGTAGGCAAATCCGCTAATCCTGTAGAGGCTTGATATTGATCTTCAAATTTTAACTTAGCAAAATTGATGCTTTTTTGCACCAAAACACCTTGCAAACCAATAGAAATATTTCTTGGTTTTTCTTCATCACTGCTTAGTCTTTTATGATATGCCAATGACAAGCCTGTTGTAATGTTTTGTAACGCACCGGTACCCGATTTATCATAAACAGCAATTACACCAACTCCGAGCGCATCGCCATTTAATTTACCTTTTAATGTGGCCATATCAAAAGATAAAGAACCTGTTTGGTAAGGGGTAGAATTTACACTTCCCCACTGGCTGCGGTAGTTGCCAGAAACGCGCCAATCGCAATTTACTAACCCTGTATTTGCTGGGTTTAATGTTAATGGCGAAGTAAAATATTGTGTAAAATGTACATCTTGAGCCATAGCTTCTATAGAAAACAATGTGGCTAATGCAAGTAATAATTTTTTCATAATCAAGTATAAATTTTATGTTAAACTGAATGCGTTTTGTAATAATTAGAAGTTAAAGGTAAAACGTTTTTTCTAATAAAAAAACAGGTTCTTTAAAAAAGACGTTTTTATGACAAAGAAGGTTTGTTAATTCTAATTTTAGGGCAGTAATATGTTAAAATTAAACTATAATTTGACAACTCATTATTTAAATACTTGTTTCAATTAACTTTGTTACATAATTTTACTTCACATGCTTCGTTTCATATTCACATTAATTATTGGATATATTATTCTTAAAATCATTCGAATTTTTATTGATCCATTGTTTCAAACCAACAAAGCAGTTCCTAATCCCTCTAATGAGCCATTAAAAAATAGGCCCACCCCAAAAAAAGAAAAACCTAACTTAGGCGAATATATCGAATACGAAGAAGTAAAATAATGTTTCATTATTTATTAATTAACACCCTAAAATGTAATGAATTTGTTCACAATTTAAAAAAAAATTGGCATAATACATGCCTACATTACATATGATAATCCTACACATTTTCATGTATATAATACTATTGTTTATTGCATTAGACACAATGAGACTATTTTTTAATCATTACAAAAACAAACGTCATGAATCAGAACAAGAAACCAATATTGACATCTGAATGAGATGAAATTATTAGACAATCAATTAAACTTATTTTGCTCTAAAAATATCGTTTTCCATCGTCATATTATCTTTAAGATGAATTGTTTTTAACCCTAATTTGCTAGCCGATTCAATGTGTTGAAGGCTATCATCTATAAACAATGTTTCTTCTATTTTAAGATTGTTTTCATTTATTACTAATTCGAATATTTTCGGATCGGGCTTACGCAATCCTACCCGATGAGAAAGATAAACTCGATCAAAAAACAACGCCAAGGAAGGATATCCACATTGAATTTTCAACATTTCATTGAATGCTTTTTCATGAATTTCATTCGTGTTACTCAACAAATAAATATTATAATGCAATTGGAGTTGTTGCAAAATTTGCAATCTCCTCAAAGGGAATTCTAACAATATACTATTCCAAGCAGTAATAATTTCTGAATCAGAAATTTCCAAATCACTGGATTCTTTTATTTTTTGAACAAACTCTTTTTCAGAAATTTTACCTGTTTCCAATAAATCAAATAATTCCACTTGATTTTGTTTAGAATAGAGCGTTTCTACGTCCTTAATTCCTAACTTTTTAAATTCTTCTTGAGGTCTTTTATAGTCGATATTTAAGATGACTCCACCTAAATCGAAAATAATATTTTTAATTCCTTGCATTTTTTAAAATATTTTTTCAAAAAAACAACTTATTTATATACTTTTGCACTCCCGAGGATTTTTTCTTTGGAAAAGATTGAAAAATCTTTGGTCCTATAGCTCAGTTGGTTAGAGCACCTGACTCATAATCAGGGGGTCCTTGGTTCAAGTCCAAGTGGGACCACACTCCTAAAAGGGTTTCAGTAAATTGCTGAAACCCCTTTTTCCCCAACCTCAAATAAGCTGTATAAAATCATCTACTTGCACCTTAAATCTAAAATCTACTTCCTATCTTTGCACCACATTTTTTTTAAACAATTAAATTTATAAACAAAATTATGAAAGTAACAGTAGTAGGCGCAGGTGCAGTGGGCGCAACATGTGCAGACAATATCGCTCGTAAACAATTGTGCGACGAATTAGTAATCGTTGATATTAAAGAAGGTTTTGCTGAAGGGAAAGCAATGGATTTAATGCAAACCGCTCAGTTAGAAGGTTTTGATACCAAAATTACTGGCAGCACAAACGACTACAGCAAAACAGCTGGAACCGATGTGTGTGTAATTACTTCAGGCATTCCTCGTAAACCAGGCATGACGCGTGAAGAGTTAATTGGCATCAATGCTGGAATCGTAAAAACGGTTGCTAAAAGCATTTTGGAACACAGCCCAAATGCCATTATTATTGTTATTTCTAACCCGATGGACACAATGACTTATTTGGCATTGAAAGCTACCGGATTGCCTAAACACCGAATTATTGGAATGGGTGGAGCCTTAGACAGTGCTCGTTACCGTTACAATTTGGCGAAAGCCTTAAACTGCTCTCCAAATGATTTAAATGCCACGGTAATTGGAGGTCATGGCGATACAACCATGATTCCGTTAACGCGTTTGGCTACCTACATGGGCATGCCCGTTTCAAACTTTGCTTCTGAGGAAACCTTAGCAAAAGTAGCAGCAGACACCATGATTGGCGGTGCAACATTGACTGGTTTATTAGGCACAAGTGCATGGTATGCGCCAGGAGCTGCAGGAGCATTTTTAGTAGAAAGTATTTTACGCAATGAGCGTCGCATTATTCCTTGCAGCGTTTTATTGGAAGGTGAATACGGACAAACCGATATTTGCATGGGCGTTCCTGTAATCGTTGGTCGCAATGGTTGGGAATCAATCGTTGATTACAAATTAAACGAAGAAGAACAAGCTGCTTTCAACAAATCGGCTGATGCGGTAAGAAACATGAATGATGTTTTAAGCACATTGGATATTTAATCAATTTCTCGCCCTGCAAAGCAGGGTACTGAATAAATTAATATTGAACCTCTTTATTATTTTTTTAATAAAGAGGTTTTTTTATTGAATTAACTAAATGTAAAAAAGGATTGCCTATTTTTGTAAAACATTGAAACGCTTTTTATCCATATTGTTAGTAAGCATTTACCTTTTCTTTTCTTTAGGATTGGTCATTACTGTTCATTATTGCAGTGGCAATTTGGCTTCGCTTAATTTATTTAAAAAAAGCAGTTGTTGTTGTGACGAGGAAAAAGAAACAACAAAATCAATTGCAAAAGATTGTTGCAAAGATGAAATTAAAACCGTAAAAATTTCAGATGAACAATTGCAATCTAAAAAAGCCTTTCAGTTTTATGGCGACGCGCTAGTGGTTACTAAAACCATTTCTCTGGTTCCTATTTTTCAATTTCAGCAACCTAAAAATACATTTTTTAAATCATCTATTCCAAGGCCTCCAGATGATTTGTATTTAATTCCCATTTATAAAAAAGTACATTCATTTATATTTTACAGTTAACTGCCCTATTCTTTTCCCCTTTCCAATGGAAAGGAAACTTCGCATTATTAATTATAAAAAATATACAATGAAACATACAATCAAAATAGCATGCATGCTGTTGATTTTGGCTTTTGCAACAAATCAATTAAAAGCACAATCAAAAACAATAACCGATACGATAACCATCAGCGGAAACTGCGGACAATGCAAAACGCGGATTGAAGATGCCTCTTATATCAAAGGTGTAAAATCGGCTGAGTGGAATAAAAAAACACACTTGCTAACGGTTATTTTCAATACAGAAAAAACATCTGTAGAAAAAATAGCAATCGCTGTTGCCAATGCTGGGCACGACAATCGACTAGCCAAAGCGACCGACAAAACGTATAATAAATTACCTGGATGTTGCGCATATCGAACCGGTGTTTGCCATCATGAATAAGCCCAGTTTTTTCTATTCTTGTCTTTTCATTTTATCGATCCTGCTTCTGTCAACTTCAATTTTTGCGCAACAAAACGAAGTAAAAATTCATGGAAGTGTATTTGAGAAAAAAATGAATCGAACAGAAATTCCAATGTCTGGAATCAAAATTTTTTTTTCTAAAAAAGTATTTACGTTTACCGACAAAGAAGGGAAATTTGAATTCAGTATTCCTGAAACGGGCAAACAAATTGTGGTAATCAATGAGCGCATTGGAAACGATACCGTTTTGCTTACCGACTTAAAAAAAGAAATCAAAATTGTTTTTCCTTACGTGGTTAAAAGCAAAGAAATTCTGATTAAAAATAGAAGGCCAGCAACTGAAATCACCATGCTCACTTCTCAAAAATTTGAACTCGTTGGCAGCAAAGAATTATTGAAAGCCGCTTGCTGCAATTTAAGTGAAAGCTTTGAAACTACACCAAGCGTAGACGTTGCTTTTACGGATGCAGTAACCGGTTACAAACAAGTTCAATTGCTCGGATTATCGGGACCCAATACATTGATTACCCGTGAAAACATTCCTGAAGTAAGGGGCTTGGCGGCAATCACAGGATTGACTTTTACTCCAGGACAATGGATAGAAGGCATGCAATTGAGCAAAGGCACAGGCAGTGTAGTGAATGGTTTTGAAGGGTTGGCAGGTCAAATAAATATTGAATTGCGCAAGCCAATGGAAGACGACAAACAATTTTACAATATTTATCAAAGCAATCAAGGGCGCACAGAAGCCAATGCGTATGTAAGATTTGAGCCAGCAGAAAAAGTGTATACCAATTTGTTTTTACACGCAAAAACGCAATGGCTCAAAGTAGATCAAAACCACGATCACTTCATCGATCAACCCATGGGCAATTCCTTCATTGGCTCTAATCGCTGGATGCTATTTGGTAAAAAAGGCCGTGAGTTGCAATTGGGTATAAAATATAATTACTTTAAAAATTGGGGCGGCTCCTTTCATTTTTCGGAAAATGAAAATCCACAAACCAGCAATTATTGGGGTATGAAATTAAATACCAACAGATTGGATGCTTGGGCTAAAATTGGGAAAGTATATGAAGACAAGCCATGGAAAAGCATGGGTTTGCAAATCGCTTTTTCGAACCATACACAAGACATGCAATTTGGACGAAAGAAATATGATGCCAATGAAAATTCTTTTTACACCAATTATATTTTTCAAACCATAGTAAAAAACACCCATCGTATTTTTAAAATTGGAGGCACTTTTAATCTCATTGACAGAAAAGAAAATGTGTTGCAAACGACCTATGCAAATCAAGAAATGACAGCGGGTATTTTTACAGAATATGCGCATACATTTTCAAAAAAAATAAATGCGGTATTGGGAGTCAGAACGGATTATCATAATTTATATGGTGTTTATTTCACTCCTCGATTCCATATTCGATATGCACCCATCGAGCAACTATCATTTCGAGCATCGGTAGGAAAAGCCTATCGAACCGCTACTGTTTTTTCTGAAAATATTGGATTGTTTTCAACCAATAGAACAATGTTGCTTCTGCCATCACAAAGCAATGGAGTGTATGGATTGCAAAATGAAAAAGCGTGGAATGGAGGTATGAATGCGACCTATAAATTTAAACTCAACTACCGGCCAGGTAGCATTAGCGCCGATTATTACTACACCCGTTTTATGAATCAGGTGGTGGTTGATTGGGAAGAAACAAATTTTATTAAATTTTACAATTCAACCCAAAAATCGTTTGCCAATAGTTTTCAAATTCAGCTAGATTATGAACCTATTCGCAAAATGGATGTACGAATTGCTTACCGTTTACATGATGTGCAAGTCACTTATGAAAATAAATTAATGCAAAAACCATTGAATGCAAAACATCGTGCTTTTATTAATTTATCCTATACCACAAAACGCAAATGGTCGTTCGATTACACCTTGCAATACATTGGAGAAAAGCGAATTCCAACAACAAAATACAATCCTGCAAATTTGCAGTTTGCGGCAACTTCACCATCTTTTTTCACGATGAATGCCCACATCAACAAAGCACTTAAAAAAGAATTTGAAACGTATGCTGGCATAGAAAATATGTTGAACTATATGCAACAAACAACCATCATTGATGGCAGTAATCCATTTGGACAATATTTTGATGGTTCTCTTATTTGGGGACCTACCATGGGGCGAAATTTTTATGTCGGGCTCCGATATAAAAAATAAAAATGCTTCATTTCTAAATCTCTCTTCTTTTTGAGGAGAGATTTTTTATTTCAAATCGGCAATCATCGCTTTGATTTTTTCATTCGTTGGTTCTATTTTCAACGCACGATTAAGCAACGGAATTATGTAATTTTTTTGATTGGTTTGATAATAAACAACAGCTAAATTAATGAGTGTTTGAACATGATCGGGATTAATTTGCAATGATTTTTCGTAATAGTATTTTGCCAATGATAAATTATTTTCTTGCATAGCAATATAACCCAAATTAAAATTTGCCAAGCCATAACGAGGGTGTTCCTTGATAATGAATTGACACACTTTTTTTGCCTCTATCAAGTTGTTATTGGCAACATAGGTAGTTGCTAATTTATTTTGAAAATCTAAAACAAAAGGTTTTAACACACAGGCTTGTTTAAAATATGCAATCGCTTTTGTATAATTTTCGGTAGCATAAAAGGCTTCTCCAATTCGATAGTTGGTCCATGCATCATTGATACTTGCTGGCGTTTTTTTTCCTGAAAGAGAAATGATTTTTTGATAATTTTCTTTCAAATAATATGCCCGAATAAGTTCTTTATCAAAATCATTTTCTATGTCTACACCTGCTTTCTTTAAATAATAAAATGTGCTGTCTAAAAATGCTTGACTGGGAGTATATCGCTCATAAAATTCCAAGAAGGCCCTGGCTCTGATTTTATTTTCAGGGCGATCATTGTTGTAACATTTTAATTGTACAAATTTAGAAATCGCATTTTTATTTGACGCTGTTATTTTTTTATTCGGAATTCTGATGTAATGATCGGTTACCGCAACATGAGGAATGTCAATGCTTCCATTCTTCGGCATGTGGCAGGCTATGCAGTTCTCGGTTGTTTGTTGTGTATTGTCTGGCTTGCATAATTTATTAGATGGATGACATGATTTACAAGCATTAATATAAACTTCATTTTTTGTGAACTTTACGCTCACGTGCGGATTGTGGCAACTAATACAGCTCATTTTGCCAGAATTAATGTAGCAATTGCTCATCTTCATTCGTTCCACATGGCTTGCCATAATCATATTTTGCTCACTACCTTCATAGATAGGCATAAAAGTATTCATGGTTTTTTTTAATTCTTGCGATGGTTTAAAATCAACAAATGTTTTATCGTCATTTAATGTTGTGATACCTTGCAAATGACATCGTTGGCATAAATTATTTTGTTGCTCAGTTGTCATTCTTCTTGGATTGACAATTGAAAAATCTGGCCCTTTTGAAGTATCTACAATGTCTCCTTTTCGTTTATTGGTTACATGAATACTGCCGGGACCATGGCAACGTTCACAATCAATTCCTAATGGAACATTTGAAAATTTATTAAAACTGCCTTCTTCAAATTGAGGATAACCATTGTGACAAGTAATGCATTCCATCTCAATTTTTCTATCAAAGCGCGCATTGAGTCCCTTTTCAAAACCAGGAGCTAAATCCCACTTTCCTTTTTGGGTATAAAATGTAATGGGCGCTTGATGTAAATATCCATTGATATTAATTAAATGCGAATTCGTATGTTGACCACTTCCTACAATATAACTTACTTTTTCTAATCGTTTATGAATCGTATCTCGTCCTTCCAATCGATATTCTAAAATATACAAACTATCTCCATCCCAAAAAGGTTTATAATAAAAATTATTGACAGAGTCGTATACCAATGCTTTGGAAGCAGAAAAATCGGCAGCAGATTTTTGTTTGTTCGCAATGCCCCAACTTTTGCCCATACCCGTTTGAATGAAGGTTTCATAAATTTGCCAATGACAGCTTCTACATTCTTGCATACCCACATAATGTGCATTTTTATCTTGCACATTTAAGTATGGACTTTCTTTTTGTTCGCTGTTGCAGTTTACCAAAACGATTAAACTGATGGCTATAAAAACAATATAAACGAAGTAGTTTTTCATTCGCTGTAAATATACTTTGTATCTTCGAAATCTATTTTTAAAATGCAATGAAAAAATTAAGTTTGCTATTTCTTTTATTGATGTCAAATAATGTATTTGCTCAAAATTTCGACATCAATACCTTAAAAGAATTAAATCTTCACAGAAATAGAAATTTAGATGCCTCCATGCAATTTATTTCTAATTCGGAATATGCAGTAGGCATAGCAACTCCCTTGTTTGTGTGTGGCTTGGGATTGGCTACTAAAGACAGTTCCATCATTCAAAAAGGAGTAAATTTATCGGTGGCGATAATCGTAAATACAGGCGCAACGTACGTTTTAAAACGAATAATAAATCGAGACCGACCCGCAATAACATATCCATTTTTACAACCCTTAGAAAATAAAACGAACCATTCATTCCCATCGGGCCATACATCCAATGCATTTTGCATAGCCACGTCCATAAGTTTGAATTTTAGAAAATGGTATTTTATTGCTCCCTCCTATTTATGGGCAAGCACAGTTGCTTATTCAAGAATGCACTTGGGGGTACATTATCCGAGCGATGTTTTTGCCGGTGCATTATTAGGGGCTGGTTCTGCATGGGTGACTTATCAAGCAAATAAAAAAATAAATAGGTACTCGATCAAGAAAAAGCCAACGAAAACATTTTAAGGCTTCTTGCCTTTAAAGGCCACTAACGCAATTTTTGTATTGTCGAAATTCGTTACGATTCTGTAAAATTTATCCAGGCCAAACTTTCTACAATCAAAAATTTCTTCCCACTGAGCAGCTGGGTTTTTAAATACATTTTTCTTGATATAAATGATTCCATTGTGCCCCATTAAAACACTTCCATCCATTAAAAAACAATAATCCTCTTCACCTTCTAAGGTTTCTGTAATTACGGGGTTTTCAACTGGTTTTTTAGGTTTAATTTTCTTTAAATTATCGCCCGCTACATATCTAATTTTCCAATGCAAGGAATCTGATTTGTCGACATAAATTATTTTCGATCTGTTTCTTAAAAAATAAAATGTTCGCCCAACATGAGTGGCCAAAGTATCTTTTGAATTATTAGAAATTACATGTTTTACCAAACAAAATGGCTCTGGCAATTCAAACGATAGAAATTCATTGGGAGATATCCATTCATAATAACCAATCGATTTCATTTCTGGCAAAATATTGAAAGGCTTTCTACCCTTCAAATTATACGTATAAAAATGTTGAGTGGTTTTATCTTTTTCAACTTTCACACAAGATATCAAACTCATATCTGGCGTGTATTTAGGAGAATATTCTGGTTCTTTAGTTTTTGTAATTCTTCTTGATCTTAATTTTTTATGTCTCAAGTCGATTCTGAAAATTTCTGTATTGGTTGTGTCCATTGAACTGACATAAAATAAATATTTCCCATCTGGAGTAAAATAAGGCTGGTTATTGTAGCCTGTTTTTTTGGAAATTATTTTCGGAGCAGAAAAATGATACCCTTTGGTTGTTCTTTGTAGATTAAATAAATGTACCGTCGTTTCTGGCAATTGAGCAACTGCTTGAAATGAAATAAAAAATAAAACAACCAGTGCCAATGTTTTCATACTCAAATTTAAATTTTATTTCTCAAATAAATCCACAAATTGAAAAGAACCGCCATCAAACAATCCTTTATCACTTAATTTCAATTGAGGAATAACTAACAAAGCCATAAATGAAAGTGTCATGAATGGTGCATTTAATGAACATCCTAATGCTTTTGCTTGTTTGTCAATGGAAGCATATTTGGCTGCAACCAATGTTGCATTTTCATTGCTCATTAAGCCGGCAACAGGCAATGGCAATGTGTATTTTTCATTTTTGTTCACTACAGAAACACCTCCTTTGCATTTTACCAATTCATTGACCGCATTACAAATTTCCTCGTCATTAATTCCCACAGCAATTATGTTGTGACTGTCATGTGCAACGGTACTCGCGATGGCTCCTGATTTTAAATTAAAATTCTTTATAAATCCTACAGCAATGGGCGCATCCACATATCGATTGACAACTGCTATTTTCAATACATCATTTTCGATATCCGAAACGATATTTTCATTTTCAACATTTGCGCTAGCAATAAATGTTTTTGTTATTAATTGACCTTCTAACGCTTCAATCACTTTTATTTGATTGCTGTTTGGATTAGGGGTTATTTTAAAATCTGTTGCTTTTTTTTCATTGCAATTAAATCGATTGATAATTTTTTCATCGATAGATTCAATTTTTGCAATCCCATTTTCTGAAACTAAATTTCCGTTGATCACTGTTTTTAAAATGGAAAAATCGGCTAAATTATCCACGACAATAAAATCGGCACTGTCATTTTCTTTCAACAATCCAACATGCATTTTATAATGTTTCACTGGATTAATACAAGCCACTTGCAATACTTTAAACAAATCATTTCCGTTTGCTAAAGCCCTTTTTACATGCAAATTAATATGATGTAAAACCAATTCATCCGGATGTTTATCATCACAACAAAACATCATATTTTCGTAATGCTCATCTAACAAATCAATCAATGCATCAAAGTTTTTAGCTGCGCTTCCTTCTCTAATTAAAATTTTCATCCCAAATTTTAATTTATCCTCTGCTTCTTCTTTAGTAAAACATTCGTGGTCGGTTGATATACCCGCATCAATATATTGCTTGGCTTGCTCACCTCGTAAACCAGGTGCGTGGCCGTCCACCGGTTTATTATATTTCTGTGCGAACTCAATTTTCTTCATCACTTCGTCCTCTTTAAAAAGAACCCCGGGATAATTCATCATTTCGGACAAATAATAAATATCATCTCGTTGCAATAATTTTTCAATTCCTTTTGAGTCAATAACATCTCCTGCTGTTTCAAACGAAGTTGCAGGCACACAGGATGGCGCCCCAAAATGAAATTTAAAAGGCACTTTTGCTGCATTTTCAATCATATATTCAACGCCCTCAATACCACATACATTGGCTATTTCATGCGGATCACTAATGGTTGCAACGGTTCCGTGATTAACTGCTAAACGCGCAAACTCAGATGGGATTAACATCGAACTCTCCACATGAACATGGGCATCAATAAAACCGGGTAAGATATAATTTTCGCAAGGTTTATCTGTTTCTTTAATAGATATTATTTTATCCTTTGCAATAATTATTTCTGCAGGAAATATTCTTTTGTTTTCGATATCTATTAAATGATGATAAAAATGAGTTTGTTGCATGGCTTAAAATTAAAAAAGGTTAACCACAATTGATTAACCTTTTTGATTATTATTTATTTTAACCATTTTCTACATTGATTTAACATCGCACTCATATCTTTTGGCAAAGGCGCTTCAATTGAAAGAAGTTTTCCATTGGGATGTTTAAATGTAAGTTGATAGGCATGCAATCCGATTCTACTTAAAATTGGCATTTCCTCTTCTTCATTTTTTGAAAGATGATATCGTTTTTTAAGAGATGAAATAAAAACAGGGTTGTCTTTCCCATACAACCCATCACACACTAAAGGATTTCCCATGTTGCTACAATGGATTCTAATTTGATGGGTTCTTCCTGTTAATAATTTAAAGGATAAATAAGAAAACATTCCAAATGATTCAAGGGTTTCATATTCTGTAATGCTTGGTTTGCCTTGCTTTGCATTGATAATCATTTTTCCTTTAATCGTTGGATGCTCCATGATGGCTTCCTCAATTCGTCCATTGGGCATGGGTGGGGTTCCATGAATAATTCCTCTGTAAAATTTTTCTACATCTCTGGTTTCAAATAATTTAGAAGTGTACCGATGTGTAGCTTCATCTTTTGCAAAACAAATACAACCACTCGTTTCTCTATCTAACCTATGTACAATAAATATGTTTCCATATATTTTACGGAGTGCACCTGTTATGTTTGGAATTTCGGCATTGTGTCTATCAGGAATTGAAAGGATTCCTGATGGTTTATTGATGAAAACATATTCATTGTCTTCGTATAAAATTGCTAGCTTCATTTTACTTAAAATGTTTTAAAAATAAAATTTCCTTTTCAGTCAACTCTCTCCATTTTCCTCTTTGCACATTTTTTTTTGTTAAGCCAGCATAATAAACACGATCTAATGCTTTCACTTGATAACCTAAACTTTCAAAAATTCTACGAACAATTCTATTTCGTCCAATATGAATTTCAATGCCTATTTCACGCTTGTCTTTTAAATCTGTATATGCCAATTCATCTACAGGAGCCAATCCGTCTTCTAAAACAATTCCTTCTGCAATTTTATCAAAATCGCCTTTTGTAAGCGGCTTATCTAAAACAACTTGGTATATTTTTTTGACATTATTTTTAGGATGTGATAATTTTTGTGTCAAGTCACCATCATTGGTTAGCAACAACAATCCTGTAGTGTTTCTATCCAATCTGCCAATAGGGAAAATACGTTGCTCGGGAGCTGCACCCAGCAAGTCCATCACAGTTTTTCTTCCTTCTGGATCGTCGGTTGTAGTGATATAATCTTTGGGTTTATTCAACAAATAATAAACCAATTTCTTTTGAATAAAAATTCGCTTTGCTTCAAAAACAATATTGTCACTTTCAGAAACTTTAAAGCCAGGCTCTTTTATCACCTTCTCGTTCACTTTCACCTTGCCTTCTTTAATAATTTCTACCGCATCTCTTCTTGAACAAATTCCACAATGTGAAATGTATTTATTAAGCGGCATGATTTCATTACTAATCGGCGGTTGATTTTTTGACTTTTGTTTTGGATTTACATTCGACAAATCATTCCCTTCAAAAATTGGATGTTCCCCTGGCTTGTAATTTTTATTAGTCAGTTTTGTGCTTGATTTTTCTTTTTTTACAAACACTTTTTTTACAGTTTCTACAGGAACGTATCCAGGTTTTAATTTTTCTTCTTCAGCTAAAAATGCACGTTTACTTTTACGTTGTTTTTTTGCTTTTGAAGGCACTACATTATTTACTTCCCCTTTTTTTAATTTTTTTCCTGGAGTTGGTTTTGCAAAATCTGAAGGACTTGGAATATATTTTTTTGCCATAATTATTTTATTTTGAAGGGTGATTTACATTCGCCAATTGGCCACATGCGGCATCAATATCTTTACCACGACTTCTTCTCAATCGTGCATTAATTTTATTTCGTTCCAAGTATTGCATAAATGCATCCACCTTTTCTTCTGTAGGTTTTGCAAAAGCAGCTAATGAAATTGGATTATATTCTATAATATTTACTTTGCTAGGAACTTGTCTGCAAATTTTAATCAACTCATCTGCATCTTCAACGCTGTCATTAAAATCTTTAAATAAAATATATTCGAATGTGATTGGGCTTTTAGTTGCTTTATAAAAATAATTTAACGACTCAATTAAAACTTTAATATTATTGGTTTCATTAATAGGCATAATTTCATTGCGCTTCACATCATTTGCAGCATGCAACGAAACGGCCAAATTAAATTTCACTTTATCATCCGCTAATTTTTTAATCATTTTTGACACGCCAGCAGTTGAAACAGTGATTCTTGAAGGCGACATTCCCATGCCATCTGGCGAAGTAATTTTTTCGATTGATTTCAGCACATTGTTGTAGTTCAATAATGGCTCCCCCATTCCCATAAAAACAATATTGCTTAACTTTTTTTCGTAATTCGATTCTGATTGATCATTCAAATGTTTTACTTGATCATAAATTTCATCAAATTCCAAATTGCGTTTTCTATCCATATAACCTGTTGCACAAAACTTGCAACTCAAACTGCAACCTACTTGCGATGAAACACAAGCAGTCACCCTTGTTTCGGTAGGAATTAGTACTCCTTCTACAAAATGACCATCATGCAAAACAAATCGATTCTTGATTGTTGTGTCATCACTTATTTGCGTATGATCAATATTGAGTTTGCCTAAAAAGTAATCTTCTTTTAATCGTTCGCGAGTAGCTTTAGAAAGATTGAGCATTTCATCAATCGATGAAATATTTTTTTGCCAAATCCATTCATTAATTTGCTTGACTCTAAAAGGCTTTTCGCCAATAGATATTATGAGTGTTTCCAACTCGGCTTGAGACAAATGTCGCAGATTTTTCATCTGTGTAAAAATTTTAGTTCGTAAAGATAAACAAACCTTTTCGTTATTTCACAAATATGGATGAATCGAATAGAAGCCTATCAATTCCTACGGCAAAAGATACATTTTGTTTCTACAAAAATTAGAAAGGGACATCCCCACTAAAGTCGGTAGAAGATGATTTCCCAAATTCGTCATCTACATTAAAGTCACTGGCTTTTGATTTTAATTTAGCATATCCATCATCGATGCTAAGCCTTGGGCCTTCACCATAGGTGCCTTTAATCCCAGCAGATGGATCTTGCATATTGGGCGATGGAGTCCCAAAATTATTTACGTCGGGCATGTCTTCAAATTTTTGGAATGCAAGATTTGCTTTCACTTTTACAACATCTGTAGTACCATTTCTATGCTTGGCGATATTTATCCATGTTTCTCCAGGAATCGGTTCTCCTTCAGGATTTTTATCTACTCCATAATATTCTGGTCGATATAAAAACATAACCATGTCCGCATCTTGCTCAATCGCTCCCGACTCCCTAAGGTCACTCAATTGAGGAAGTTTAGCCGCTCCGGTACGATTTTCTACACCCCTGTTTAATTGAGAAAGTGCAATAATTGGAATTTCTAACTCTTTAGCCAAGCCTTTTAAATCCCGAGATATTTTTGAAATTTCTTGCTCACGATTTCCTCCTTTATCGTTGCTGCCTTGCATTAATTGTAAGTAGTCAATGATAACCATTCCTAAACCATACTTTTGTTTTAATCGTCGACATTTTGCACGAAGTTCAAAAATATTAAGTGCTGCTTGATCATCTATAAAAATATTTGCCGAACCTAAACGAGGCATGCGTTGATGTATTTGTACAATTTCATGATCAGCTAATTGCCCTTTAGAAATTTTTTCTAGAGGCACTTCTGTTACAGCCGACAACATCCTTTTTACCAATTGTCCAGCACTCATCTCCAGAGAGAAAAATGCAACCCCAGTTGGTTTCTCTTTGTTCATTGCAGCATTCATTACTAAATTTAAGGCGAAGGCTGTTTTACCAACAGCAGGACGAGCAGCCAAGATAATTAAATCAGTCTTTTGCCATCCTGAAGTTATTTTATCCAATGCTTTGAAACCGGAAGGAATACCCGTAAAATCATCTTTCTTTTGCGCTTGGGTTTCAATCTCAGTCATCGTTCGTGATAAAATAGAACTGATGCTTGAGAAATTTTTACGAAGATGTTTATCCGTAATTTCATATAAATTAGTTTCTGCTTTATCCAATAAATCAAATACATCTGTGCTATCTTCATAAGCATCACTAATCACATCGCCGCTCATGCGTATTAATTCACGCATAATATATTTTTGCATCACAATACGTGCATGTTCTTCAATATGAGCACTGCTCACTACATCTCTTGTTAGGCTGGTTACATAATAACTTCCACCAACCATTTCGAGCTCACTGTTTCTTCTTAAATCTTCTGTAACGGTTAAAAAATCAATACGGGAACCATTGTCAAATAGCCTGCGAATGGAAGCATAAATGCGTTGATTCGCATCGCTGTAAAAACATTCTGGTGATTGAATAATTTCTAAACACTCTGCTAATTTTTGTGGTTCCAACATGATTGCACCTAGAACTGCTGATTCTAAATCAGACGCTTGGGGTGCCGATTTGCCATAAAGCATCGGTGATAAATCTGCTTTCTTTGTTCGAGTATTTAATTTTGTAGAAACTGCCATGATGTATATTAAAAAAATTAGAGGGACACGAAAGTAATTTTATTTCAAGGATTCTTCGGCATCTATTTTAGTTAATATTTATGCGCAGCAATTCAGATGAAATTCACACAGTTATTCACATTGACTTTCAGCTATATCATTACACCTTATATATTTATCCACAAATAATAGAATTGGTTAAAAATTCGGTGAAAGTGGATATGTTTTTACAAAATTGAAACATTTTAAAACAGCAACTTCTGATTTCAAAAAATAATAATGCCTTACTTTTGAAAGTGAATGTGTGGTTTCTTAGTGGAATATAAAATCCTTGTAAAATGGATGGCAATTGAACCAACTGAAATACATACACAGATAATAGCGTAAACTAAAATATAAAAAAATGCAATCGACGTCGTTAGCCTTTTTAAAAAAAGAAATTCAAGCAATGCCCAAGGCTGAGCTGATTGAAGTTTGCAATAGACTGATAAAATATAAAAAAGAAAATAAAGAGTTATTGCATTATTTGCTGTTTGAAAGTTTGAATGAACCCAATTATGCATTGCAACTTAAAAATGAAGTAACAATTTTGTTTCAAGATGTGAATACACAAACTGTATATTTCGCCAAAAAAACCATTCGTAAAATTCTTAGATTCATTGCTAAATATTGTAAATTTTCTGAAAACCCAACTACTCAAATTGATGTGCTCATTCATTTTTGTGAGGAGATGAATCAACTTTCACTTCATTGGAAAGATCATAAAGTGATGGTAAATTTATATCAAAGTCAAATCAAAAAAATTGAAAAATTGATTGCTACATTGCATGAAGATTTGCAATTTGACTATCGCCAAAAACTAACACCTAATCAATAAAATTTATATTTCACGATCTTTTATATAGAAAATAAAAATATGCTATTTAGAAAATATTTTCATGACACAATAATTCAGAATTAATATTGTCATCTAAATTATAAATCATGACAAAAAACATTTTCAAAACAACAACACTTTTCATTGCAGCCGCAATCATTTCATTTTCATCATGCACTAAAAAAAATGATGATACTACGTTTTATTCGAGCTTATCA
>CANHJA010000018.1 GCA_947460795.1 Bacteroidota bacterium
CATGCAAGAAGCCACTTTAGAACAAGCCCAAAAATTAGGTTTATCAGAACAAGAATTTAATGAAATAATTTCCATTTTAGGACGAACTCCCAATTTTACAGAAACTGCGATGTACTCTGTAATGTGGAGTGAGCATTGTAGTTATAAAAACTCCATTAAATGGTTAAAAACATTGCCTAAAGATGGCTCCAAAGTATTGGCTAAAGCCGGTGAAGAAAATGCGGGTTTGATTGATATTGGAGACGGTTGGGCTTGTAGTTTTAAAATAGAATCCCACAATCATCCAAGTGCGATTGAACCATTTCAAGGGGCAGCAACAGGAGTTGGTGGTATACACCGGGATATTTTCACCATGGGTGCTCGACCAATTGCAACGTTAAACTCACTTCGATTTGGAAATATTAATGACGATAAAACAAAACATCTATTAAAAGGCGTTGTTAAAGGAATTTCTCATTATGGTAACTGCTTTGGAGTACCAACAGTGGGTGGTGAAGTTTATTTTGAAGATTGTTACAACACCAATCCATTGGTAAATGCCATGAGTGTGGGTGTAATGAAAACAGGTAAAACAATTTCTGCAACATCCTATGGTGAAGGAAATTTAGTATTCATCGTTGGAAGTGATACGGGAAAAGATGGGATTGGTGGAGCTAGTTTTGCAAGTGCCGACATCAATGAAGACAGCGCAAAAGATTTGCCTGCCGTACAAGTAGGCGATCCTTTTCAAGAGAAAAAACTATTAGAAGCCTGCATGGAGTTAGTAGAAACAGATGCGTTAATAGGTATGCAAGATATGGGTGCTGCAGGTATTACTTGTAGTACTTCTGAGATGAGTGCAAAAGGCGAACACGGTATGATTATTCATTTAGACAAAGTACCTACTCGTCAAAAAAATATGAAACCATGGGAAATGTTGTTGAGTGAAAGTCAAGAAAGAATGCTGATTGTAGTAAAAAAAGGAGAAGAAAAAGCGGTCTTGTCTATTTTTGATAAATGGGATATTCATTGTGAAGAAATTGGTGTGGTTACAAAAGATAAAAATTTAAAGTTCTACATGAATGGCGAATTAGTAGCTGATCTTCCTGCAGAAAGTATGGTTTTAGGTGGAGGCGCTCCAATTTATGAAAGAGAATACACAGAACCTACCTACTTTAAACAACGAGATGAATTTCATATTGACCAAGTATCAGAACCGAGTGATTACAAAGCGTTGGCTAAAGAAATTGTTGCATTGCCCAACATCGCAAGTAAACGATTTATATACAACCAATATGATAGCATGGTAGGAACCGCCAATTCTACCACCAATTCCCCTGCAGATTCATCTGTAGTTTGGGTAAAAGAAACTAAAAAAGGAATTGCTTGCACTGTAGATTGTAACAGTCGATATGTGCATGCCGATCCTTATCAAGGTGGAATGATTGCTGTTTCTGAAGCAGCACGAAATATTATTTGCAGTGGCGCCGTGCCAGCCGCAATTACCAATTGTTTAAACTTTGGAAATCCTTATAACACGGAAGTTTATTATCAGTTTGTATATGCATTAAAAGGAATGAGCGCAGCTTGTTTAAAATTTGATACACCTGTAACGGGAGGAAATGTAAGTTTCTACAATCAAAATCCAAGTGGTGCTGTTTATCCCACTCCAACCATTGGAATGGTAGGCGTTATTGAAGATATTACGAAACGAATGACTTTAGATTTTAAAAACTTAGGCGATAAAATTTATGTCATTGGAACAAATAAAAATGATATTGGAAGCAGTGAATACGTTCATAAAATAAAAAAAGTAGAATTATCATCTGCCCCTTTATTCGATTTAGACGAAGAGTTTTTAGTTCAGCAAACCGTATTGAACTTGATTGATAAAAACTTAATCCATTCGGCACATGATATTGCAGAAGGTGGCTTGTTTACAACACTTATAGAAAGTGCGATGCCGCATTCTTTTGGTTTTACAATCCAATGCAATTCATCTATTCGAAAAGATGCATTTTTATTTGGTGAAAATCAAAGTAGAATTGTTGTTTCGGTAAGCGCTGAAAAAGAAACCGAATTTTTAGCACAATTGAAAAATACCCCTTATGAAAATGTTGGGTATGTATCTACCGAAATTTGCATCGACAATGAAAATTGGGGAATGATCGATGATTTTAAAAACATTCATGAAACATCTATCGAAAATAAGTTGAAATAAGCTTGATATATTGATATTTTTTAAAAATATTTGTACCTAAACAAACATATATAAAAAATGAAAAAAGTATTAATATTAATTACCATGTTATTTAGTTTTGGAACAACTTTTTCACAAAAAAAAGTTGTCAATAAAGTACAAACATTTAAATTGGGAAATCTTGAAATCTACAAAAATGATTTACATGGTAAATATACCCACTTGTTTGAATTTGAAGAAGCTCAAAAAGCTTGTGCAGCTTTAGGTAATGGGTGGAGATTGCCTACAATTGAAGAGCTAAAAAACATTTATGCTCATAAAAATGAAATTGGTAATTTAACTCAATTTAGTTATTGGACTAGCACTCTAGCGTATGAAGGTTCTAAAATTGCTTATTATATAAAATTTACTGATGGCACACCTGAATTTGATTATAATGTTTATACGACCAGTTCAGTTCGTCCTGTAAGATCGAAATAAAATATATTTTACAATTATTTCAATTTTTTTTCTACCATATTAATAAATAATACTCATCAAATGAGCATTATTTAATATTTCAAAAAGACTCACAAATATGAGTCTTTTTTTATTTCTAAAATTATATCTTTAACTTTTAAAATAATAGTAGAAGATGAGAACTGCACTTTTTCCTGGAACATTTGATCCGATAACATTAGGACATACAGACATCATAGATCGATCGTTGGATTTATTTGATAAAATAATTATTGGCATTGGCGTAAACGCAAGTAAGCAAACTATGTTTTCTATAGACCAACGAATTCAATGGATTGAAAATATTTATAAAGGAAATGATAAAATTGAAGTACGAGAATATAAAGGCTTGACGATTAATTTTTGTGAAGAGATCGAAGCAAACGTAATTATAAGAGGCATTCGTTCGGTTGGAGATTTTGAATATGAAAAAGCCATTGCAGACATGAATCAAATGTTGAATCCTTCTATTGAAACTATATTTTTAGCTTGTTCTCCTAAATACTCTTCCTTTTCATCCACATTGGTAAGAGATGTGATTCGCAATAATGGAGACAGCGGCTTGTTTTTACCAATGGAAATAAGAGAGTCTATTGCGCAAATAAAATAAAGAAATTACTTAAATAAAAAATCCCGATTTAATCGGGATTTTTTTATGAATGTATTTTAAACAATTAGTCTACTTTAGGTGCAGCTGCTAAAATTTCTGCATTTGCTTGATCAGCATATTTCTCGAAATTTTTAACAAACATAGCGGCTAATTCTTTTGCTTTTTTAGTGTATTCTTCTTTATCAGACCAAGTATTTATTGGTACTAAAATTTCAGAAGGAACATCAGGGCAAGTTGTTGGCATATCAAATCCAAATACTGGATGTTTAACATATTCAACATTGTCTAATTGTCCGTTCATAGCAGCAGTAATCATAGAACGAGTGTAACTCAATTTCATACGACTCCCTACACCATAAGGACCACCAGACCAACCTGTGTTGATTAAATATACTTTTACTTCAGGATGTAAATCTAATTTTTTACCTAATAATTCAGCATATTTAGTTGGGTGCAAAGGCAAGAAGGCTCTTCCAAAACAAGCACTAAAAGTTGCTTGAGGCTCTGTAACACCTACTTCTGTACCAGCAACTTTTGCGGTGTATCCAGAAATAAAGCTATACATTGCTTGTCCTTTATCTAAACGAGAAATTGGAGGTAAAATACCGTATGCATCACACGTTAAGAAGAAAATATTTTTAGGATTTCCTCCAATACTAGGCTCTTTTGCATTGTTAATATGATGAATAGGATATGCTACACGAGTATTTTCTGTAATGCTTCCATCTGCAAAATTAACTGTGCTTGTACCAGGTAAATATGTAGTGTTTTCAACCAATGCATTTGGTTTAATGGCACCATAAATTTCAGGCTCTTTTTCTGCAGTTAAATCGATGCATTTTGCATAGCAACCACCTTCGAAATTAAATACAGATCCAACATCCCAACCATGCTCATCATCACCAATTAATTTACGATTAGGATCAGCGCTTAAAGTAGTTTTTCCTGTTCCACTCAAACCAAAGAATAAAGCAACATCTCCATCATTCCCTTCATTAGCTGAGCAATGCATACTTAAAACACCTTTTTCGTGTGGTAATACATAGTTCAATACTCCAAAAATTCCTTTTTTCATTTCACCTGTATAGGCAGTTCCACCAATTAAAATCATTTTTTTAGTGAAATTTACTACAGTGAAATT
The DNA here is from genome assembly GCA_947460795.1 of Bacteroidota bacterium. Lineage (GTDB taxonomy): Bacteria > Bacteroidota > Bacteroidia > Chitinophagales > Chitinophagaceae > OLB11. Next base: position 4,429 of record CANHJA010000018.1, read on the forward strand.
AGCTTGACGAGTACCGTGTATTTCAGGATTTGCTTCAAAACTTGGTGCTTGTAAAATAATCCATTCAGGTTCTTGAGTTTTTACTTCGTCTTCTGTAGGACGTAAAAACAAGTCATAGCAGAATAAATTTGCCCATGGAGCTTCATTAATTACTCGAATATTTAAGCGATGCGTAGGATCTGCACAAGCATATGCATCTCTAACCCAAACTTCTTTCCCACCTAAAAAGGCAGTCATGTCTGCATATATTTTATCAAAATGAGCAGGAGAAATTGCTATATTTATATCACTCCAATCTACACTATTTTCCGTTTTTGCATCTTTAACTGTAAACTTATCTTTTGGCGAACGACCAGTAAATTTTCCAGTGTTTACAGCCAAAGCACCCATATCTGTAATACTTCCCTGTCCCAACTCAACAGTTTGTTTAGTTAGTTCATCCGGTGCTAAATTCCAATTTACTTTCGAAGGATTAATACCTAATGAAGCTAAGTTTGCATTAGGGTTTTTTATTCCAATTTCTTGCATATTAAAAAAAAATTTTAGACTGCAAATGTAATTTCGATATTTCATAAATAAAAAGATAAATTTCATCTTTTGTTAACATAGAATGTGCTTAAATAGTTTGACTAATTTTTCATTTTATTAATTTTTTAAAAGAAATAGTTGTATTGATAAAATAATAACAGACTTAAATAATCTTGAAGAATAAAATTGGATCATTTATATTAGAATTATTTTGCTGCGTCCAATATATAAATAGCTTTATATATTGGTTTTTTTAACGATATTTACGTTTTATTATTCATTCTTATTTTAATTAATGAAGTATTTTTTTCTAGCCATTCTATTTTTTACAATATCAATAACAGGATACACACAACCTTTTTCAGCATATACAAATATTAGAAATGAATTTTTTATTTTTGATAATGGATCTGTTAATAAAATTGAGCCATTAAAACCAGTTTCATACAAAATTGGTCGAAAGGGAATTGCTTATTTAGACAATCAAAGTATTTTAAAGCTATACAGCGATGGAACCTTGAATACCATCAATGATATGGTTACAACGTCTTTTGAAATTTCAGATAATTTAATGATGTTTCGTTCTGGCAATCGTTTATCCATTATTGATGGAAACAAAGCCGTATTGTTGTCTAAATTATGTGAAAATTATAAAATGGGTGACAGTGTAGTCCTTTTTTACGATATTAATAAACGTTCATTTAATGGATATTACAACGGAGAAATAATTGAACTTGAAAGTTTTTTAAATCTAGGTGTCAATGATTTAAAATTTGATAGCACGGTAAAAGTTTCCGATAATATTGGAGCCTATATCAACTATAATGAGCAATTCAAAGTCTTCTTTAACAAACAATCTGAAATTCTTGAAAATCAACCAGTTAAGGAATTTAAAGTTGGAAGGAATTTGGTTGGATATATTGATATAAATAACATTTTCAAGATCTATTACAAAGGCCAATCCTATATAATTGATCCGTTTGCACCAAAATCGTTTATGGTTGGCGATGATTTAGTTGCCTTTCAAAGCAATGATGGATATTTTAAAATTTTTTACAAAGGCAATTTATTTACCATTGGCTACTATGAGCCCAAATACCAAGTTTCTGATCGTTTAGTTGCTTTTGAAGACCTAAATGGGTATTTTAAAATTTTTCACGAAGGAATACAAACACAAATTGATATATATTACCCAGAAAAAATTTTAATTGGCTACAATTCAATGGCTTATGTTAATAAAAATAATTTTCTTCGCTTATTTAGCTTGGGTAAATTATATGACATATCTTCAATGAGCATTAATGAATACAGACTCGATTATGATGTATTACAATATAAAGTAGGCTTCAATTCATTTAAAATTTTTCATAACGGGCAATATTATAACTAAGTTAACAAGCACTGGCTGTTAATTACACTACTTTTAATAAATAATTGACAACATGAAAAAATCATTATTTACAATCGTTTTAATCCTATTTTCAATCGTTTCTTTTGGAGCGAAAATACTCATCCCAATGGATGAAACAGAACAAGAAAATCATTTAAAAGCCTATGGAATTGCCTACAATGTATTAGTAAAACAATATAAAGTCAATTGGCTATTAAACTACAAAGGAGGCAGTTTTGTATTTGACCAGGTACAAGAATTTGAAAACGAATGTAAAATCAGAGGGGTAAGCTATGAGGTCATTCCTGAAGCAAAGTACACTAAAATATTAGAAGAAATAGCAGATCCGGATGTAAATATGGACATCATTCAATTAGAAAAACCACCTAAAATAGCGGTTTATACCCCGGATGGGAAATTGCCTTGGGATGATGCCGTAACCATGGTATTGACTTACGCAGAAATACCATTTGAGAAAGTATATGATGATGAATTATTGGATGATAAGCTCGTAAAATATGATTGGCTACATTTACATCATGAAGATTTCACTGGTCAATATGGGAAATTTTATGCAGCCTACAACACAGCAGAATGGTATATAAATGATAAAAAGAAAAATGAAGACATGGCTAAAAAACATGGATTCTCAAAAGTATCTCAGTTAAAACTAGCCGTTTCTAAGAAAATTAAAGATTTTGTAATTGGCGGCGGCTATTTATTTGCCATGTGTTCGGCTACTGACAGTTATGACATTGCACTGGCTGCAGAAGGAACCGATATTTGCGGAGCGATGTTTGATGGCGATTCCACTAATCCCAATGCACAATCTGATTTAGACTACTCAAAATCATTGGCCTTTAAAGATTTTAATCTAGTAACCAATCCATATGAATATGAATATTCTGATATTGACATGACCCAAGTAAGAAGAGTCCCATTCAATGCGGATTATTTTACTTTATTTACTTTTTCAGCAAAATTTGATCCTATTCCTAGTATGTTGTGCCAAAATCATACAACAACAATTAAAGGCTTTATGGGACAGACCACCTCTTTTAGATCGAGTTTAATAAAAAGCAGTACAACTATTTTAGGTGACAATAAATCTGTTGGGGAAGCACGATATATCCACGGAGACTTAGGAAAAGGAACTTGGACATTTTATGGCGGGCACGATCCTGAAGATTTTCAACACCAAGTAGGAGACCCTCCAACCGACTTGAACTTACATCCAAACTCGCCAGGATATCGATTAATTTTGAATAACGTATTGTTTCCTGCAGCTAAAAAGAAACCTCAAAAAACATAATTCAATCAATTGAAAATCAGCTTATTGAAATACTTAAGTTAAAGTTATATTTAAAGTCTTTCTGTCTTAACTTCACTCCAACTTACTATAGTTTCCATGATCGCCTCTTTATCATAGCCGCACTCTTTATGCAACTCTGCAGGCTTCCCATGTTCAACCAATCTGTCTGGAATTCCTAGAATTTTAACCTCAACTTGATAATTATGCTCTGCAAAAAACTCTAAACATGCAGAACCAAAACCACCAACAATAGTTCCATCTTCAATTGTAATTACTTTTTTATAGTTTTTACCTACTTGATGCATGATAGTTTCATCCAACGGCTTAATAAACCTCATATTGAAGTGAGTTGGCTTAATTCCTTGACTTTCAAGTTCTTGACACGCAGATACGACAAAGTTTCCTGGGTGCCCAATAGACAATATTGCTATATCCTCTCCTTCCTGAATCAATTCACCTTGACCTGTAATCATTTTCTCAAAAGGTGTTTGCCACACTGGCATTACTCCTTCGCCTCTTGGATAACGAATAACATAAGGTAATTTATTTTCATCTAATTGAGCGGTATACATCATATTTCTCAACTCCTGTTCATTCATTGGAGCAGCAATTACCATATTCGGAATACACCTCATGTAAGCGATATCATAACATCCATGATGCGTTGGACCATCGTCACCCACTACTCCTGCTCTATCTAAACACATAATTACTGGCAATTTCTGTATTGCCACATCATGAATAACCATGTCGTAAGCACGCTGCATAAAGGTAGAATAGATATTGCAAAATACTTTCATGCCTTGTGTTGCCAAACCTGCACTTAATGTTACTGCATGTTGTTCGCAAATACCTACATCAAATGCCCTGTCTGGCATTTCTTCCATCATAAACTTCATAGAACAACCGGAAGGCATAGCTGGAGTGACTCCCATTACTTTAGGATTCATATTGGCCAACTCCACCAATGTTTTACCAAATACATCTTGATACTTAGGTGGTTGGGGCGAATCGTATACTACTTTATTAATTTTTCCGGTTACTTTATCAAATGTACCCGGGGCATGCCAAAGTGTTTGATCTTTTTCAGCCAAGTCATACCCTTTCCCTTTTACAGTGTTGATATGCAATACTTTAGGTCCTTTTATTTGATGCAAATCTTTAATAGTTTCAACTAGCTTTAACACATTGTGTCCATCCACATTTCCAAAATAACGAAGTCCTAATGCTTCAAAAAGATTACTAGTTTTTGAAACTACGCCTTTTAAGCCTCCTTCTATTTTTGATGCTAATTTTTGATTGAACTTACCATAAGGCATTTTACCTAACACTTTCCAAACATCTTCTCTTACTTTATTGTATGTTTTAGATGTTGTAATGTCTGTTAAATATTCTCGCAAGGATCCAATATTTGGATCAATGCTCATTTGATTGTCATTTAAAATAATCAAAATATCAGCCTTCGACGAGCCTGCATGTTGCAATGCTTCAAACGGCAAACCGGCAGTCATTGATCCATCGCCAATAATTGCTACATGTTTTTGCTCTTTTTGGCCTAATAAATCTGCTGCAATAGCCATTCCTAAGGCTGCGGAAATGGAAGTGGATGAATGCCCTACTCCAAATGAATCATATTCACTCTCACTTCTTTTTGGGAAACCACTGATTCCTCCATATTTTCTATTGGTATGAAAAACATCTCGTCTTCCAGTTAAAATTTTATGTCCATATGCTTGATGGCCAACATCCCAAACTAATTGATCTATTGGTGTATTGTAAACATAATGCAAAGCGACTGAAAGCTCAACGACACCTAAACTCGCACCAAAATGACCTCCATTCACACTTACCGAATCAATAATAAACTGTCGCAATTCAGTACAAACTTGTTGCAAATCTTCTTTTTTGACTTTTTTAAGGTCTGAAGGATAATTGATTGTCGATAATAATGGGCCTGCTTTAATTTCCATGAAAAAAATTGTATCTTCAAAAATAATATTTTTTTAGTTACTAACTGTTTAAAAAATCATAAATTATCATAGTAAAAATCAATTTGCCTTTCTTTAAACCAATATTAATGTCTTATTTTTGGCTTTTACTGGTATTTTCAGATATAAAACTTGTAATTCATTCGATTTTAAATTCAAAAAAAATCATCCATAAACATCATTTGCAAAATGTATTTCTATCTATAGTACCAGTTTATGTAATCGAATTTGTTATTTAGTTCATTTATAAAACATCTTATTATAAAAGCAGGCAAATCGATATATACAAAACACTTAAAAGAAAAATATGAAAGGTTCATTACATCTAATTCCCAATATTTTAGCAGAAGATGCTTTAGAAGCAATGCCTTCTTATTTAACTGAAGTCGTTACTAAGCTCAATATTTTTTACGTTGAAGAAATTAAAAGTGCCCGACGTTTATTAAAAAAACTAAATCGAGATATTGTAATTGATGATTTGACCTTTTATATGCTCAATGAACATGAAAATGAGTCGTTAGCCGAAGCTAAAAAAATATGGTTAGCTGGAAATGATATTGGTTTTATTAGTGAAGCTGGATGTCCCAGTGTGGCGGATCCTGGACAAGAATTGGTAGCATTAGCGCATCAAAATGAGGTGAAAGTTATACCTTATGTAGGACCCAATTCTATTTTATTAGCACTGATGGCAAGCGGTTTTAATGGACAACAATTTCAATTTTTAGGTTATTTACCTAACAAACAACCTTTTTTATCATCAAAAATTAAAGAAATTGAAATAGAAAGTAGAGTTAAAAATTGTACTCAAATTTTCATTGAAACACCCTATAGAAACGACCAATTGTTAGCTGAATTGCTTAAAAATTGTTCAAATGAAACGAGAATTTGTGTGGCTTGTTACTTAACAGGAAAAGAGGAACAAATTATTTCTAAATCAGTTTCACAATGGAAGCAGATGAATATTTCCTTCCATAAAAAACCAGCGGTTTTCTTATTGTTGGGCTAACATTATAAACTTGGAACGGCCAAATTGGCTTCAGAAACTTTTTCAATACGGTCAATCATATATTGACCATTTTCTTGATTTTTGCCATTGTAGTTATCTCCTCTCCAAGGTAAACTTTTACGATATTGTACATAATGTACTTTGATCATTTTGCCTATAGACTTATTTAATGTATCTATTAATGATAAATCGGCTACCGAAAAATTTAAGTTGTTGCTATTAATCGTACCTAAACCAGCTCGATAACCGGGTTGAATAATTTCACCTTCCCAAGTTTTAAAAACATCCCCTTTTCTTGAAAATTTGTACAGCACACCCTCTCTTGAACCATCGCTGAATGAATTATAATAAAACCAATACACATAGCCAGTCACAAACAATATAAAGAATAACAAAAATAGAAAAATGAATTTTCTCATAGTAAGTAATTTATAATTGCAAATATAGTCAATTAAACACAAAGAGTTTCATGCTAATTTTTTCAAAAAAAAGTTCTCCAAACTGAAAAATTTAATTTAAAAATATTAGTCAAATAATGCGAAAAAAATAATATCAAAAATTTTTTTTTTTGAGTAAAAAAAAGTGTTGTAATTGACTATACATAATAAATAAAAAATTATTTTTTTTTATTCACATCGTTATACAGATTGATTTTACTGTATAGTGCCAAACTAAAATGTTAATATACACAGTTTGTGAATAAACTAATTCTTTAAAATAGTTTACAAAAAATATCTTCGTTGCACAATTTTAGATTTGGCTTCTGTACCGTTATGATAAAAAATAAATGAATTATATAAATAGCTAGCAAAATTAAAATTGAAATTAAAAATACCCTCTTTATAAAATTAATATCATGAGTAAAAAAGCAACATCAAGTACAAGTACTGGACTACAATTCCAACGCTATTATACAAACGACTCAAAAAGCGTATACGATCTTTTTGAATACGACTACAGAACTTCTGTGATTCGTAACCCAAATGGAGAAGTTATTTTTGAATTAAAAAATGTGGAAGTGCCTGCTCATTGGAGCCAAATTGCAACCGACATCTTAGCTCAAAAATATTTTCGTAAAGCGGGTGTACCACAAGAAGATGGTACATTAGGTCGTGAAACTTCTGTAAAACAAGTAGCACATCGTATGGCTGATTGTTGGAGACAATGGGCTGAAAAATACAATTACTTCAATAGCAAAGAAGATGCACAAGTCTTTTATGATGAGTTAGTATATACAATATTAAATCAAAGTTGCGCGCCTAACAGTCCGCAATGGTTTAACACAGGATTACACTCTTCTTATGGTATTACTGGTAAGCCACAAGGTCATTATTTTGTAAATCCAACAAGCGGTGAATTAGAAAAATCACAAAATGCGTATGAGCGTCCTCAACCACACGCATGCTTCATATTAAGTGTAAACGACGATTTAGTGAATGATGGAGGTATCATGGATTTATGGGTTCGTGAGGCTCGTATTTTCAAATATGGTTCGGGTGTAGGAACTAACTACTCAAACATAAGAGGTGAAGGTGAAAAATTAAGTGGTGGTGGAACTTCAAGTGGAATCATGTCATTCTTGAAAATTGGTGATAGAAGTGCTGGTGCCATTAAAAGTGGAGGAACTACTCGTCGTGCGGCGAAAATGGTTTGTTTAGATTTAGACCATCCAGAAATTGAACAATTTGTAAATTGGAAAGTAGAAGAAGAGAAAAAAGTAGCTGCATTAATCGCTGCCGGATATAGCCACGATTATGAAGGTGATGCTTACAAAACAGTAAGTGGACAAAACTCAAACAATTCAGTACGGGTTCCTAATGAATTCTTTAAAGCATTAGAAAATAATGAAGATTGGGAATTAAAAGCACGAACAGATGGCAAGGTAATGAAAAAAATTCCTGCTAAAGATTTGTGGGAACAAATTGCTTATGCTGCTTGGCGTTGTGCTGATCCTGGAACTCAATATGATACTACCATCAACGAATGGCACACTTGCCCTGAAGGTGGTCGAATTAGAGCAAGTAATCCTTGTTCAGAATATATGTTCTTAGATAATACAGCTTGTAACTTAGCATCTATGAATCTTCGTCGTTTTTACAATGAAGAAACCTTGCAATTTGATGTAACTGGTTATGAATATGTAGCTCGTTTATGGACAGTTGTATTAGAAGTATCGGTATTAATGGCTCAATTCCCTTCAAAAGAAGTGGCACAATTAAGCTATGATTACAGAACATTAGGTTTAGGTTATGCAAATTTAGGCTCATTATTAATGGTACAAGGAATTCCTTATGACAGTGAAAAAGCATTGGGTATTGCCGGCGCTTTAACAGCTATTATGACAGGTGTGGCTTACAAAACATCGGCTGAAATGGCTCGTCATTTAGGTACCTTCTCTAAATATGAAGAGAACAAAAAACACATGTTGCGTGTAATGAGAAATCATCGTGCAGCTGCTTATGATGCACAAGATGCGTATGATTCAATTGAAATTAAACCACAAGGTATTAAAGCACAATTTTGCCCAGATTATTTATTAACAGCAGCAACCAAAGCTTGGGATGATGCCGTTCAAATGGGAGAAAAATATGGTTATCGAAATGCGCAAGCAACTGTAATTGCACCAACCGGAACGATTGGTTTAGTAATGGATTGTGATACTACCGGTGTAGAACCTGATTTTGCATTAGTGAAATTTAAAAAATTAAGTGGTGGTGGTTATTTCAAAATCATCAACCAAAGTATTCCTTTGTCATTGAAAAACTTAGGATACAACGAAAAAGAAGCCGATGCGATTGTTAAATATGCAAAAGGACACGGAACCTTTGCAGGAGCTCCTTTCATTAATCATCAATCATTAAGTGAAAAAGGATTTTTAGCAGAAGAATTGAAAAAATTAGATGCTGCTGTTGAAAGTGCATTTGATATTCAATTTGTATTCAATCATTATGCATTAGGTGAAGAGTGTTTACAACGTTTAGGATTCACTCCTGAGCAATACATGAATCCTACTTTCTATTTATTGGATGAATTAGGATTTAAAAACGAAGAAATCAGTGTTGCCAATGACTACGTTTGCGGAACAATGATGTTGGAAGGCGCTCCATTATTAAAAGAAGAGCATTTGCCAGTTTTTGATTGTGCTAATAAATGTGGTAAACGTGGAGAGCGTTATATTCACCACACAGGTCACATTAAAATGATGGGCGCAACACAACCTTTCATATCTGGAGCAATTTCTAAAACAATTAACCTTCCAAACGAAGCCTCAATTGAAGATATTAAAGAGTGTTATCAATTAAGTTGGGAATTGGGTTTAAAAGCCAATGCACTTTACCGTGATGGAAGTAAAATGTCTCAACCTTTGTCAAACAAAAGTGATAAAAAAGAGAAAGAAGAAAAATCAACAGAAGAAACAATTCAAGCTATTGCAGAAAATGTAATGCATGATTTAGGTAAATTAACGATCGATGAATTGTTAGAAGAAGTAAACAAAAGAGTACAAGCAAGTCCTGATACCCAATTAAAACGTCAATTATCACGAATTGTAGAGCGTAAAACATTGCCTGCAAAACGCAGAGGTTACACAATTAAATCAAAAGTTGGTGGACAAGCCGTATTCTTACGCACTGGTGAATACAGTGATGGAACCTTAGGTGAAATCTTTATTGATATGGCAAAAGAAGGAGCTACCATGCGTAGTTTATTGAACTGCTTTGCCATTGCAGTAAGTATAGGTATGCAATATGGTGTTCCATTAGAAGAGTATGTAGATAAATTTATCTTCACTCGTTTTGAACCAGCTGGTATGGTAGAGCATCCAAACATTAAAAATGCAACTTCAATTGTAGATTATATTTTCCGTGCATTGGGTTACGAATATTTAGGTCGTACCGATTTAGTACATGTGCAAGCACCTCTTGGCGTTGCAGAATTGGACGAATGGGATGTGCCTGTAGAAGGGAAAGAAGAGTTATCGAATGTTAGAGTAACCGCTTTGTCATCTAAACCTCCAATGAACTCTGAAGCAAATTTACAGCCAGCTAAAATGGCGGTAGCTACTGCGATTGCAATGACTGACATTGAAAAAAAGAAACTCATGGGAACCAGTGCAGATGCACCTGTTTGTAGAAGCTGTGGAAATATTACCCTTCGCAATGGAACATGTTATATGTGTCCTAATTGTGGAACCACAACAGGATGTTCTTAAAATTAAATTAATTCTATTAAACTCAAAAAGGAGCAACTTTCGTTGCTCCTTTTTTATTAAAATAAAATGGATTTATGAAGATTAAACTATGAATTGCTATCCACATTTTTAAAAAATATAGCAACTTAAAAAACAGCGTATATATTTCAAGAGAAATTTTATGCAATAATTAAAAACATACAAACTAAAAACGTTAGTTTTAATATTACAATACCTTCATCAAAATAGAAAACTTTATGACAACAACAGAAATATTACTTATCCTTGGAATCATTCTTTTACTGATAAATTTATTGGTCACACTTAATAAAAAGAGCAATTTCAATTCAAATGAATTAAAAAATGAAATTGTCAAATTAAACCTTGATGTTTCAAAAATTGACCCATTGATAAGAAGCGAATTTTCGGGGAATAGAAATGAAATTCAAAAAAATGCAAAAGAATCAAGAGAAGAATTAAGCAATTCTATCAAAAATTTAAGTTTGGAAATTTTGAATTCAGCGAAAGAAAATAGAATTGAAATGACCAATTCTTTAAAATCATTTGAAGAAAAATCGGTAACAAATGCTAAAGATTTAAATGAATTTCAACGAAATAAATTTAATGATTTACTACAAAAACAAGAACAAATAAAAACAGACACCGAAAATAAACTTGAGAATATAAGAGAAACAGTTGAAAAAAAGTTACACATTCTTCAAGAAGACAATAATAAAAAATTGGAAGAAATGAGGGTGACAGTTGACGAAAAATTACAACGCACACTTGAAAAAAGATTGAATGATTCATTTACACTCATTAGTGAACGATTGGAATTAGTTCACAAAGGTTTGGGCGAAATGCAAACACTGGCCATTAGTGTAGGTGACATTAAAAAAGTTATGACAAATGTAAAATCGAGGGGAATAATGGGTGAATACCAATTAGCCAATATTTTAGAAGACCTTCTCACAAATGAGCAATATGAAAAAAATGTGAAAACAAAAGTTGGCAGTGGCGTAAATGTTGAGTTTGCTATTAAACTGCCCAACAATAATAGTTTAGAAAAAACATTGTGGTTGCCAATAGATTCTAAATTTCCAAAAGAAGATTATGAAGCGCTTGTAGATGCTTATGAAGATGGAGACCCTTTGAAATTAGAAAATTTGAGAAAAGCATTTAAAAATTCGATTATAAAAAATGCAAAAGACATTAAAGAAAAATACATCGATCCACCGAACACAACAGAATATGGAATTATGTTTTTGCCATTTGAAAGTTTATATGCAGAAGTATTGAGAACGCCAGGACTTTTTGAACTGTTACAGAAAGATTTTAAAATAACCATTACAGGGCCTACAACATTGAGTGCATTATTAAACAGTTTGCAAATGGGTTTTAGAACATTGGCTATTGAAAAAAGAAGCAGTGAAGTTTGGGATATTTTGGGAGTTGTAAAAACAGAGTTTGGAAAATTTGGAACGATATTAGAAAAAACTAAAAAGAAATTGCAGGAAGCGACCAATACCATTGATCAAGCAGGAGTAAGAACGAGAGCCATTGAAAGGCAATTAATTAATGTTCAAGAATTACCAACAAGTGAAAAGCATTTGAAAATTGAAAATGAAATTAATTCAGAAGCAATCGATATAAAAGACAATATAGAAAATAGGTTATTTAATGAAACTGAGTCTCAATAAAATAGTATAAAATTAGAATAATGAGCTACATTGCAAGTTCAATCGAAAATAAATAAAATGACCAGAGTACAAGCAATTTTAACATTAGACATGGAAAATATTCCAGAAAATTTTCTTGAAATTATTAAGCACGAGCAAGAAGTGGTTGCAAAGTGGAAAGAGGAAGGAATTTTAGAAAACTTATTTTTAAGACAAGAACGAAATGGTGCTGTATTAATTTTTAACGATATTGATGAAGAAAAAGTGAAAGAACTAATGACTACACTTCCTTTATACAAGCTAAAAAAAAGTGTAGAATACTTTAACTTAATTAAACAGTTTTAATTTCAATCGAAAACATTGAAATATACTTTTAATTAAAAAGTTATGTAATTAAATTGATCAATTTTAAAAAATTAGTTTGATATTTGAAACATTAAAACAATATATAAATGAGTAAAAAAATAATATTCTCTTTAGGTTTAGTTGCAATAAGTATCTGTTCTTATGCTCAATCGGCTGCATACAAAAGCACCATGCAAGGCTTAATTATAAAAATGGGAGCTGCACAAACTGCAGAAAGCTTTTTGCCTGTACAAAATGGATTTGAACGAATTGCGTCAGCAGAAACGAAAGAATGGTTGCCTAAATATTACTCAGCTTATAGCGCTATTATGCAAGCCATGCTATTAACTGATAAAAGTTTGGTAGATGGTATTTTAGACAAAGCAGATGAATCGTTAAACCAGGCAATGTTAATCAATTCAAATGATGAATTAATGGTACTTCAAGCGCTTTCAAAAAGCACAAGAATTGGAGTTGATCCTATGTCTAGAGGAATGAAATTCGGAATAGAATCTGCAAAATTATTAGAACAAGCAAAAAAAATAAATCCTGAAAATCCAAGAATTTATTTTTTACAAGCGCAATCTGCTTTTTACACTCCAGAAGCATTTGGTGGAGGGAAAGCGAAAGCAAAAGAATTATTTTCGACCTCAATTCAAAAATATGATTCATTTAAAACATCAAATGATTTAATGCCTAATTGGGGCGCTGCTCAGGCAAAAGAAATGCTAGAAAAATGTAAATAATATTTCACAATCTTTAATAAAAAAAAGACCGTTCTCCTATTTGGTAACGGTCTTTTTTTTATTTATTTAAAATAGTAATTTAATTCACTAATTAAAATAATACCAA
>CANHJA010000019.1 GCA_947460795.1 Bacteroidota bacterium
AATATCCCTACTTTATTGCAAGAATTCAAAGAATCAATACATTTTGTGAAGATGAAGTTGGAAGTATCTGTTTTGCCATTTAAACTATATGATAATGCTTGTATCGCATCATTGTTTTTCAATCTATAGAAATTACTTGGAAAGAGTGAGTTAAATGAGTTATTTATTGTAGGAACTAAATACTTGTTATTCAGTTTGATTTTACTGTAACTTGATTTGTATTCTTGAGGAGAAAATTTATATAGATAATTTAATTTATAAGTTAAGTCATTCGGAGAAGTGATTTTTGGTATATTATACCATTCGTTTCCTAAGAAGTTTTCTGTAAAAAATAAGTTTGTATTAAAATAAGAAGACAATGCTATGCTATCATTATAGCTCGTTTGAGTATATGCACGGGTATTTGTGAATAAGATAAAAAGTAAATAAAATAAATATTTTTTAGAAATTGAAAGAGTATTCATTTTATATATTTTTAATGATTTTCGCAGGACAACCTGCAATCACAACATTTGAAGGAAAACTTTTAGTTACAACTGAATTGGCACCAACAGTAACATTATCTCCTAACTCAACCCCAGGTAAAATTGTTACTGAATTTCCCAACCAACAATTTTTCCCTATTTTTATTGAAGATACATTGTATTTTTTTCTGTTTAAAAGTTCATGATTTGCGGTTTGTATGCAGCAATTCCAAGCCCAAATAGTACCTTCTCCAATTTCTAATGTAGAGCCTTCTTTGATGTCGAAATAACATCCTCCGGATACAGCAAAGTTAAATAATACATCTTTTGTTGTTTGGATATTTTTGTATCCATCAATTTTAGAAGTGAAATGAACCGATGTGTTAACTGTTGAATTTATTCTAAAAAATCTTTGAAAAATGAAATTTACAAATAATTGAAAGATACCTACAGGTGCTAAATATTCTTTCCCGAAAAAATTACAAATTCTTATAAACATCCTTCGTTCCATAATTAAATAATTTCAGTTTGATTTTTTCATACTGTGACATGAAATAATCATTATTTGTAAATTTTTTTAAATTTATTAAAAGTACTAATATAATAAAAATAAAAAGAAATATACATTTTATTAATAAACTCAAGGGAATAAAATTAGTTAAAAAGTAAAATGAAATAGCAATCATGATATTTAAAATAAAGTTTTTATAGTTGTATTTGATATCAATGAATTTTCGAGTAAAAAATATGGTGATAGTAAAATTAATTATACTGAGTAATAAAGTACTTACTACTAATCCAATTGTATTGTAATAATAAAGTAATGCATAACTCATGATTGCACCCAAAATCGAGGTGCTAATAAAAATCAACGAAGAAATACCTGTTTTGTTTTTCGCATTAATTCCTATGCCCACTATGGAATTAAATATATTGATTAGGAATGTTAAAGCCAATAATCCAAAATATTGATTTGAAATAGAGTATTTAGAATCATAGAAAAAATCAATTGCTAAGGGATATATGAATACAGAAACAATGAAAAGGAGGAAAAATAGTAATGTCAATAAATTGAATATTATCTCAAACTTCTTAAAATTTTCTTTTTCTGAAAATCGTTTTAAAAAAAACGGTTGCCAAAACATATTAAATACAGATTCCATTAGGGTAATTACACTGGCTACTTTTAAAGCAAGCATGTAATCAGAAAGAGATTGTAGTCCCTTTGAATGTTGTAACAAAAAACGATTTAGGTAAATATTAACCCATACCATTATCGTAATTGGAACCAATGGCAATGAATATCTTAAACAAATAATTAATGTTGGAAGTGATATTTTAAATTCAAATTTATTAATAAATAAAGGGACTATTATTAATACAGGAATTACATTTTGCAAGACAATGGCTATAATGATTGTGTTGCTGGATAGGATATTAAACTTAAATGAAAGAAATAAATAGGCTAGTATAATAATAAATTGAGATACAGATATAATGGCAAATAGGTTGATTTTTTCTGAAAACCGAAGGTATAAGTTTGTGATTGTACTTATGTTCGAAAAGAAAATAAGCAAACTGCCTATTATACACAATTTACTATATTCTTCATTTCCAAACAAAAACGTAGAGATGTTATTGGAAAATAAAATAGAGATTATTGTAAGTATTAAAGAAAGTGAACCCACCGTAAAAATAATTGAAGAAACCAAGCTGCTATTTTTTACTTCGTTGTAAAAATATCTTGCCAAAGCACTCTCAAGAGATAAAGAGGTAAGTAATGCTATTAAAGAAAAAAATGAAATAATAATATCTGTTGATGCAAAATTTTCTTTACTAATAAATTTAGCTACAATCAAAGGAATTAAAAAGGACGAAAGTACTTTTGAAAGTATATTTGAAATCCCAAATACAGTAATTGACTTTAGTATTTTTTTCAAAGTTTATTGATTTATTCTGTAAATAATAATATTGGGAAATTCTTCAATAATCATTAATTTTTCAAAATTAATAGCACTCGCATTTTTAAATTCTGTGATATAGGATTCCAAATTATTTGATTTAATAATTAGATAATCAAAATTTGTATGTTTATAAAAAGTTGCCAAAGCTTCTGGCTTATATTCATCACCATGTTTTTGGTATATATTATTGAAAGAAATGCCCAGCGTTTCTGGTTTAGATATATATGCAAAAAACAATTTGATATTTTCATATTCCATAAGATATCTTGAAATGGTTTCATTATTTGACAATATCTTAATTTCTTGGTTTTGGTTCTCTATATTAATTTTATTAATAAAATCATTGATATTATTTTTTGTCTCATTTGTAGTGCTATCTTTTTTATTTGTGATAATGTAGTAGTTTAATAATAAAAGGATCGTGTTTAAAATGATTACGATATTTAAATTGATATTTTTAAGGGTTAATGATAAAAGAACACATGCAGGCAAAATAAATTCAAGGTATCTTTCTGGTTCACCTAAAAAACGAGTTTTTCTAAATGTAGTTAGTATAAATACAAAAAATCCAGAAAGAAATAAGGAGGTTAAGATTTTCTGAAATGAATCTAAAGTATTAAAGTTGGTTATTACATAATACATTAAAATGAAAACAATTGGGAATCCTAATAGGGCACTAATAATTGAATTTGTATATGTGTATATTAATAAGTTTTTTTTAGAGTCTGTTTTATATTTTTTATAAAATCCTGAAATAAAATCACCCCAAATACTAGGTCTGTTATTTAAACTCATAGTAAAAATTAAATGCTTGTAAAACATAATTTTCAACCTAAATAATTCTAAGTAATAAATTTTAGCAACTTTAGGATTTAAGATAAACCAAATTAGAAAACCGATTGCTATAGGCGATAATATATAAAAAGATTTGTTTAGATAAAAAAATGAAAAAAGTACAGAAATAAATAAAATGGCTTGGAATGCAAAATTACTGCCAAACCAAGCGATACATGAAATAATTGTAAGTAAAATTAGTATGTAATAATTATTAGTATGAATAAAATACAATAACGATAGTAAATAAAGATGGCCTAAAAATAGCCCGAAAGACCTTCCGCTTAAACCCATATTTTTTGCATTCCAAAACACATAAAAAAAAGGAGTTGTGACAAATATGAATACTGTTTTGTAAATATTGATATTCGTAATGTCCAGTTCTTTTCTAAATAAATAGATACTTGAAGTGATGAGTATAATTAATAAAGAGTTGAAAAAATAATTTAAAAGGTGTCCCTTTTCGGTCACAAATTTTTTACTAAATAAGGATAATAATTTATGATAAAGCTGAGGATAATAAATAGGAGTGGAGATAACAAGATGTTTAAAATGAGTAATTAATTTCCCATTATTTTCTCTTATTTCATTTGATAGTTTAAAATGAAAAAAATGATCACTGCCTATGGATTTATTATTTTTAAAAAAAATAAACAGTAAGAATGAAAATAAAAAAACAAAAATAATTGTTATTAAAACCATTCTATTAATCTTTACTATTTATTAAATTGGATTTGTACCAGTTTATAGTTTCTTCGATACCTTTTTTTATATTAATTATTGGCGTCCAATTTAATTTTTGGTGTATTTTTTCAATATCTACCACTCTTCTTCTGATGTTATCAATATCTCTTTCTGGTAGTCGAGTTATATGAATAGATGGGATTATTTCTTTAATTAATTCTGCCAATCTAATTACAGAAATTTCTACGCCGGTACCAATATTAAACACATCGTTTATGGCCATTGGGTGCACAGCAGCTATGATTGTAGCTTGCACTGCGTCTGTTACAAATGTGTAATCTCTTGTTTGTTCCCCGTCACCAATCACAGGCAATTCTTTACCATTTAATGCGGAGTCAATAAATTTACCTAACACTCCGCAATATGGATTTTTAGGAGATTGCCCATAACCATAAACATTAGAATATCTTACAGAAGTAACAGGAATGCCATAATTTTTACCATAAATCATTGTGAAATTTTCACCTAATAATTTTGTAGCAGCATAGTTACTCAAAACTTGAGGATAGCTTAGTTCATTCAAAGGCAGATTGGTGCTGCTACCATAAACAGAAGCTGATGATGTGTAAATGAATTTTTCTAAGTTACCTGAGGGATTTTTTTTGAAATATTCTAAAATTCGAAGCGTACTGAGTGCATTTACTTCTAAATCATATTCCGCATTTTTACTCGATGCGGCTATTTGTACACAGGCTAAATGAAAGATATAATTTGCATTATTTAAAACTTCTTGGTATGCTTCTATATTTAAAACATCCGTATTAATGAACGTAATTTTAGATAAATTTTCTCCTAAAATATCAGGAGAGCTGTTTAAACAATTATCAACGACTGTAATTTCACAGTTAAAAGTATCGAGTAGTGTATTCACTAAATTGTGCCCTACAAACCCTAAGCCACCCGTTACTAATACTTTTTTATGTTTAATTTTATCTAAATAATCTATCATTCGTTTCTTTTTTTATTTATACATTCTTTCAATAATATCCACTACTTTCAATCCTTCTAATGCATTGGTTGTAATCGTTGATCTGTTTTTTAATACATCTACTACGTTTTCAATAATATAATGATGATTTGCTGCACTTCCTTTGTAAGCTCCATAATCATTGCCAGGGTTAGTAGGAGGAAGCTCGGGCATTTCATAATCTTTAATATGACAAACTTCCACTTTATCCATGTATTGGCCGCCAATTTTCACACTTCCATTTTCTCCAATAATGGTCATTGAACTTTCTAAATTTTTATCCCATATTGAAGTTGAGAAATTTAAACAGCCTAAACCGCCATTTACGAATTCAAAATTAATTACACCGCTATCTTCTTTAAACTCTGTCAAGTGACTGTGGTTAAAATTAGCAAATCTTGAATTTACGTTTTGAATATCTCCAAATAACCAATACATCAAATCGATGAAATGAGAGAATTGAGTAAATAAAGTCCCTCCATCTAAATCTTTTTTCCCATGCCAGCTATCCAATTTATAATATCGATCGTCTCTGTTCCAATAGCAATTTAATTGCATCATGAAAATTTTTCCTAATTTACCACTTTCAATCACATCTTTTATCCATACACTGGGAGGGCTATACCTGTTTTGCATCACTGCAAATACTTGTTTGTGAACATGTAAAGCTTTAAATATAACCTTTTCGGCGTCTTGTTTATTTAACGACATAGGTTTTTCAATCACAATATGCTTTTTAGCTTCCAATGCTAACAATGCATGTTCAGCATGAAATCCATTAGGAGAGGCAATATTGATTACATCAATCGATTCGGCAATTTCAGAAGCTAATAATTCTTCAATTGAATTGAAAAATGGAACGTCAAAAGATTCTATTCCTAATTTACTTTTTTCTTTAACATCTACCAAAGCAACCAATTCTGATTCCGTATTTCTAGAAATCATTTCAGCATGTCTTTTCCCAATATGTCCACAGCCTATAACGGCAAATTTTATTTTTCCCATAAAAGATTACTTTATTCTAGTTACTTTATTGTTTTCTAATTTGTATACTTGTTGGCTTTCTTCACAGGTAGCGATTCCATCAGTGTCAAACGACAATTTATGTCCGTATTCGCTCATCCACCCAATTTGTTTTGCGGGGTTTCCTACCAATAAAGCATAATCGGGTACGTTTTTTGTGACAACAGCGCCGGCTCCTATAAAAGCGAAATTGCCAATATCATGTCCGCATACTATGGTCGCATTGGCACCTATTGAAGCCCCATTGCCAACATGTGTTTTGTCATATTGACCTCTTCTGTTTACGCCGCTTCTAGGGTTTGTAACATTCGTAAAAACGCAAGATGGGCCTAAAAACACATCATCTCCACAGGTTACGCCAGTGTAAATAGAAACGTTGTTTTGAATTTTTACATTTTTCCCTAGCACAACTTCCGGTGAAATGACCACATTTTGACCAATATTACAATTTTCGCCAATCACGCAATTAGGCATAATATGACTGAAATGCCATATTTTAACTCCATTTTCTATCTTACATCCTTCGTCTATAATAGCGGAAGGGTGAGCGAAATAATTCGTATCCATATTAATTATGTTATTGCGAAAGTAACAAAAATTAAGTTATTTTTTAATAAGATTTAGTAAATAGTGCCCATAGCCACTTTTTGTTAGTTTTTCTCCAAGGGTTTTCAATTGAGCCTCATTTATAAATTTCATTACAAATGCAATTTCTTCAATGCAGCCAATTTTTGTTCCTTGTCTTTTTTCAATTACTCGAACAAATTCTGAGGCATCGTGCAAACTGTCAAATGTACCTGTGTCTAACCAAGCCGTTGACCGATCCAATACAGCAACTTTTAAATTTCCCTGCGCTAAATAAATTTTATTCACATCTGTAATTTCATATTCACCTCTAGCAGAAGGTTGTAAGTTTTTGGCAATTTGTACAACCGTATTGTCGTAAAAATATAAACCAGGAACAGCATATTTCGATTTTGGATTGAGTGGTTTCTCTTCGATTGATTTAGCATTGAAATTTTCATCAAATTCAACAACACCATATCGCTCGGGATCAGAAACAGGATAAGCAAATACATAACCACCTTCGATGTTTTGTAGCGTTTGCAATTGACGACCTAATCCACTGCCATAAAATATATTATCTCCTAATACGAGGGCCACTTTATCATTTCCTATAAATTCTTCACCAATTACAAAAGCTTGCGCTAATCCATTTGGTACTTCTTGTTTTGCGTAGGAAATTTTGCAACCAATGTCAGAACCATTTCCTAAAAGTCGAATGAATTGCTCATTGTCTTCAGGTGTTGTAATGATTAAAATTTCATTGATGCCTGCCATCATTAAAACCGAAAGTGGGTAATAAATCATGGGTTTGTCATAAATGGGCATTAATTGTTTTGAAATAGCCTTTGTTATTGGATATAATCGAGTGCCTGAACCGCCTGCTAATATGATTCCTTTCATTTATTTTATTAGTTTTGATGATATTGTTTTTCGTAATAATCGGTATAGTCACCACTCGTTACATGTTCTAACCACTCTGAATTCTCTAAATACCAATCTACAGTTTTACTTAATCCTTCTTCAAATTGTAAGCTGGGCATCCATCCTAATTCTTCTTTTAATTTTGTTGCATCTATTGCATATCGTAAATCATGGCCCGCTCTATCAGTAACAAACGAAATTAATTTTTCATTGGTTCCTTTTTCTCTTCCTAATTTTTCATCCATCATTTTACATAACAATCGAATTAAGTTAATGTTCGTCCATTCATTATGGCCTCCTATATTGTATGTTTCTCCAATTTTTCCTTTGTGTAAAATCGTGTCAATCGCACTAGCATGGTCTATCACATACAGCCAATCCCTTACATTTTCTCCCTTGCCATATATTGGCAGAGGTTTATTTTTTAAAATATTATTTATAGATAATGGGATTAGTTTTTCAGGAAAATGATTGGGGCCATAATTGTTTGAACAATTGCTTATCACAATTGGCAAATGATAAGTATGATAAAATGCCATTACCAAATGATCACTTCCTGCTTTACTAGCAGAGTAGGGGCTTCTTGGGTCGTAGGCGGTGGTTTCATGAAAAAATCCTGTTTCTCCTAAACTGCCGTATACTTCATCTGTTGAAACATGATAAAACAATTTGCCTTCATAATTATTATTCCAATATTTTTTTGCGGCATTTAATAATGTAGCTGTACCGATTACATTGGTTTGAACAAATGCCAATGGGTCTGAAATACTTCTATCCACATGACTTTCGGCAGCTAAATGAATAACAATATCAATATTTTTTTCTTGAAAAATAGCATCAACTAAAATGGCATCACAAATATTGCCTTTGATGAATGTGTAATTTTCTTTCGATTCAATATCCTTTAAATTCTCTAAATTACCTGCATAGGTCAACGCATCTAAATTGAAGATTTTATAGTTTGGATAATTATTTACGAATCTACGAACGACATGAGAACCAATAAATCCTGCTCCTCCTGTAATTAAAATATTTTTTGCCATATATAATATTGACAAATATAGTATTTTTCTTTACTTGAGATTTTCATTCTATTGATTTGAAAAAATAATACCTAAATTATGGAGTAATCAATTGCTGAATGTTTAAATACAAATTATAAATGATAGCAAGTTCTGCATCGTGGCTCATACACGTCTTTTTCACCCAATAAAACAGTTGCGTCAGAAACTGTTTTTCGATAACTAAAGCTTGCAATGTCTCCACAAACCATGCAAATTGCATGCAATTTAGTGACATAATCAGCCATAGACAATGCTTGCGGCATGGGTCCAAACGGGCGACCTAAAAAATCCATGTCTAAACCGGCTACAATCACACGAATGCCTCTGCTTGCTAGTGCTTCAGCAACATTGGGCATTTCTTCATCAAAAAATTGCGCCTCATCAATGCCTATAACATCTACTTCTTGAGCCAGTAATAATATTTGTTGAGAATTATCAACTGGTGTGCTTTTAATACGAGTATCGTTGTGTGACACAATATCTGTCTCGTCATACCGATTATCAACCGTAGGTTTAAAAATTTCTACATTCAAATTCGCTATTTGTGCTCTTCTTAGTCTACGGATTAATTCTTCTGTTTTTCCACTAAACATAGAACCACAAATAACTTCTATCCAGCCTTTTTTTGATTGTCGTATGTTAGGTTCTATAAACATTTTCTTTGAATGATATCTGATGTCAGCTATTCGATAACTGTTTTTTTATTAAAAGTTTTAAATTCTTATTTTTTAAAGACACTAAAATTCATTTTTAATTTATACTTTAGCCTTTTCAGACAACTGTCATTCGACATCTGTCCACATTTTTTAAAAATACGAAAATAATATAACATGAAATCTAAAGTACTTTTTACCCTTGCTTTTTTATACACATCTTCACTTTTTGCAAAAGAAGGAATGTGGTTGCCCTTTCTTTTACAAAACATGAATGAAAAAGAAATGCGCCAAATGGGGATGAAAATAAATGCTTCCGATATATATGATATCAATGAAGGAAGTTTGAAGGATGCCGTAGTTATTTTTGGAGGAGGTTGCACCGGTGAAGTTATTTCTGATAAAGGATTGGTTTTAACCAATCATCACTGCGGATATGGCGCTGTACAAGGTTTGAGCAGTGTAGATCACAATTATTTATTAAATGGATTTTGGGCAAAAAATAATCAAGAAGAATTACCTTGTCCAGGTTTAAGTGTAACATTTATTGTTCGAATAGATGATGTTACAACTTTAGTAAAAGCAAATATTACCAATGAAATGGCCGATTCTACTAAAAATAGAATGGTGTCTGAAAATATCGCTAAAATTGAAAAAGAGACCAAAGCCAGCACAGGATATGGTGCACAAATCAAATCATTTTATTCAGACAATGAATATTATTTATTCATAACTGAAAAATACAATGATGTTCGTTTGGTAGGATTCCCTCCGAATGGAATTGGGAAATTTGGTGGAGATGCTGATAATTGGGCATGGCCTCGTCATACGGGCGATTTTGGTGTTTTTAGAATTTATGCAAACAAAGACAATAAGCCAGCAGAATTCTCGAAAGAGAATGTCCCCTTTGTGCCTCGTCGCTCTATGAAAATAAATATTGGTGGAGTTCAAGAAGGTGATTTTACTTGGGTATATGGTTTTCCAGGGCGTACCAATGAATATTTAACCAGCAAGGGTGTTGCAGAAGTAATGAATACCTTGGATCCTGCAAGAATAAAAATTCGTGAGAAACGATTGAATATCATGGATGCAGACATGAAGGAAAGTGAAGAAAACTTCATTAAATATGCCTCAAAACAAGCAGGCATAGCGAACTACTATAAAAAATGGAAAGGTGAATTGTTAGGATTGCAATTGAACAATGCCATCGTGAAAAAACAGCAAGAAGAAACCGAATTTACAACTTGGGTAAATGCAGATGAAACGCGTAAAGTAAAATACGGAAATATAATTACCGATTTAAGTGCAAATTACGATGCTCAAAATACTTCAATAAAATTGAATGAATATATCAATGAATCTATTTGGGCCAGTGAGTTATTGAAAAAAGCAAGTATATACAGCAGTATATTAAAAGCGGTTGATACCTTGAAAGATTTATCAAAATTGAATGTATATGCCAAAGAGTTAGCTTCATTTTACCAATCCATCAATAAAAATACAGACAATAAAATTGCATTAGAATTATTTAAAATTTATAGAAATGATATTGAAAATAATGATATGGTAAGTGATGTCATGATTCAAAAAATCTATAGTAAATCTTTTATAAGTGACACCAATAGTTTTAAAAAATTATTATCTGGAACGAAAAAAGAAAAAATGATTGCGGCCATTAAAAACGATCCTGCATATATTGTTTATTCATATTTCGATCAGTTGCAAAAAGAAAATTTAATCACTCTAAAAGCACATTTGTTAAAACTAAATGGCTTGTATGGAAAATATATTTCGGCATTAAAAGAATATAAAGAAGGACAACAATTTTATCCAGATGCGAACTCCACACTTCGAGTTACATATGGACAAGTAGAGGGATTGAAACCTCAAGATGGAATGAGATATGATTTTTACACAACCCTTGATGGAGCTGTAAGAAAGCACAATCCAAATGTAGAAGAATTTCAAATGCCTAAGAAATTAATGGAATTATATGAAGCGAAAGATTACGGCGATTATGCCATCGAAGTAGATGGAAAGCCAACTGTTCCACTGGCATTTTTAGCATCTAATCATACCACAGGAGGAAATTCAGGAAGCCCTGTATTGAATGCCAACGGAGAATTGATAGGAACTAACTTCGATCGTATTTGGGAAGGAACTATGAGTGATATTATGTATGATATCAGTCTTTGCAGAAACATAACCTTAGATGTTCGATATACCTTATTTATCATTGAAAAATTTGGTGGAGCCAAATGGTTGATTGATGAAATGGAATTAGTGAAGTAGGAAATGAATTTCTTTGAAAAAGGAAAGATATTGTATAGTTTATTTTAGCGAGTGTAAATTAGTGTGTCTCAGTCACAGGAACAATAATACTCAAATCAGTTTCGTCTTTAATTGTATAAGGAATGCCACCTTTCACATTGTTAGATATTGATGGATCCCAACCCAAACCATATACATAATAATCACCAGGTTTTAATCCTTCAAAAATGGTAAAACTTTCTCCAGTGATCCCTTTGCTTACTTTTTGAGTTAAATCATACATGCCATTGCTAGGAGCATCCAATGAATTGAATTTTATAGAAATGGTGCAACTATCAATTGTAATACCATGATGTTTTGCTGCTATTTTTAATTTGGCATTTCCTCCCAAGCCTGCACTTGGTTTTTTCTTGCAACTAAAATTAGAAGCCAATACTATGATTGCGAAAAGAAAAAATGTTGTTTTCATGCTATAAAGGTAAGACTTAATTAATATTCAATTGGTTTGTAATAAGTGCTATTTTTAATAAAAAATATAGAAGATAGCAAGCTGACAGAATGAATTGGGTTTCTAAAATTATGTTATTGAGGTTTGTAGTCTGTTTTATTCCCAAATTTTATGCTTTTTTTAAATACTTAAAAACTATTTTTGTAATTGAATACATGTTAAAACGCATTTTTAAAATATTGGGCTATTTTTTATTGACTATCATTCTGTTGATAGTTATTGGTTTGTATTTACTTACCAAAGAAAAATATCAAAATATGCTAGTGAAAAAAGCAACTGCATATTTGTCTGAAAAATTGCATACAAAAGTTGAAATCAATCATGTCAATTTTTCATTCTTTAACAATTTTAATCTCCAAGGCGTTTACATTGAAGATGACAAAAAAGATACCTTGGCTTATGTCGGGAATCTACAATTGAAAACCAGTGAGTTGTTGAGCAACTACTGGAATAATGAAAATTCAGTCATTCATAATGCAACAATAGAAAATGCAAATGTGTTTTTGAATCGATCAAAAGATTCAATTTGGAATTATGATTTTATTGCGCTTGCACTCAATGAGAATTCTAAAAATGACACAACAAAAGTTGAAGAAGCTCAACCTAAAATAGAAAAAGTGTCTGCTTCTAATCCAACAATAGATATTCAAAACATTGCATTTAAAAATGTAAAGTTTTACATGGATGATGCTTGGGTAGGAGAGAATATGCGTTTTGCAATTGCAGAACTGAATATAGAAGTAGATGAATTAAATATCGATAAAAAGAAACTGAAAATTGATGAAATTGTATTTCGTGAAGCAAATATTGATGTAAAAGAATATGTAGGAAATAGACCTAAACGAAAAAAAATAATTGATTCAACCGAATGGGGAACTCCCTTTAACCCAGATTTATTTTCATTGGCTGTACATAAAATTACATTTGAAAATTCAATCTTCAATTACAATGATGGGAATCGAATTCCTAAATTAGCTGAATTTGATGAAAGTCATATTGGAATCACCAATTTGAATATTGAACTAGAAAATACAAAAGTAATTGCTGATACTGTTTTTTCAGATATCAAAAACTTGACAGCAATAGAACGTTGTGGAATTTCAATCAATGAAATGCATGCCAAGGCAAAAGTTTCTCAAGTACAAAGCTTATTGTCTAATTTATTATTGAAAACCAATCATTCAACTGTAACTGATTATTATGAAATGCGCTATAAAAACTTTCATGACTTTAATGATTACATCGATAAAGTAAGAATGATTGCTTCAATAAAAAATGCATCTGTTTCGTCTTTAGATGTAGGTTACTTTGCTAATATATTAAATGAATATCCCATTGCAGTTAACATTGCTGGTGATGTTGATGGAACAGTTAAAGATTTATCTGCAAAGAATATAGCCCTTTCTACTTTAAACACTTCATTTAAAGGAAATGCCCATGTGGTTGGTTTGCCCGATATTGACAACACAATTTTTGATATAGAATCTAAACAACTACTAACAAGTGGCACAGATTTAAATAAACTCATCCCTCAAACCAAAACAAACGCTGTTGCGTGGAGCGAGTTAAAGAAAATTGAATTCAATGGAACTTATAAAGGCAAAGTAGATGAATTTGATACCAAAGGAAATTTGAATACGACCTTAGGCAATGCTGTTGTGGATGTAAACATGAATTTTAAACCGAAAAGCCCTACTTACAAAGGAATGCTTGAAACAGATAATTTGCAATTAGGTAAATTGGTGAAGCAAAATAAGGTCGGTATTTTAAGCATCAATGGGAAAATAGATGGACAAGGGTTTGACATAAATACATTGGACGCAAAAATAAATGCACTCGTAAAACGAGTAGATGTTGACGGCGCTAAATATAAAAACTTAACGATCAATGGGCTCGTATCTAAAAAGAAATTTGATGGAATTTTTGTTTCACAAGATGAAAAATTAGCATTGAATTTTAATGGTAAATTAGACCTCAGTGGAAAGCAACCATTTTATAATTTCAATTCAAGATTTATTAGTATCAATTTGCAAAAAATGGGCATTACGAAAGAGCCTATAATTGCATCTGGTTTAGCTACGTTAAATTTTACAGGAGACGATATAGATAATTTTACCGGTTCAGCATTGCTAAAAAATATCAGTATAAGAAATGGCGATCATACAATATTTGCTGAGGAGTTATTGTTAGAATCGATTTATTTGAACGATGAAAAAATACTGAGATTAACGAGCTCAATAGCAGATGCAGAAATTAAAGGGAAGTTTAATATCTCAGATTTAGGGGATGCATTTCAAATTTATTTGTCTCATTACTTGCCACAATATATTACTCGACCTGCCAATTTTAAAAATCAGGCTTTTGTATTTAATGCCAATGTGAAAGAGGCCGACTCTATTTTAAAAACATTTGTTCCATCATTTAAAGGCATTACCGGAACAACGATAAATGGAGAGTTAAATACTATCAATCAAAAATTAGTACTGGATGTCAATATCCCTTCAATCGGATACAACGATTTGAAAATAAAAGATATTGTGCTAGTCGGAGGAGGCGATTTTAATAGTTTAGACATCAACGCAACCACTGAAAGTGTTTTATACAATGAAGAAATTATCATCCCTTCAATGCAATTAAATTCAAGTATGGCAAATGATACGGCTTCACTTTCTATCAATACACAAAGTATGAATGATTTGCTGGGGGTAGCCTCTATCAATTGCAAAGCAACAGCATTTAAAAACAGTTTATACTTAAACTTATTGCCATCAAAGATTAGTTTAAAAAATGATAGTTGGCAGTTTTACAGCAATCAAAATATAGTGATTGGAAAGGAGGTATTAATCAATGATGTAGTGATTGAAAATGGGGCACAACGCATTACTATAAATTCAGAAAATACATTGGTTAATAATGTTAGAATCAATTTATACGACATTGATTTGGAAAGTATTTCAGAATATACATCCGCAAATCCTCGTTATTATGGGCGATTGAATGGAATTGTACAAGTAAAAGATTTTACTAAAAATCCATATATAAAAGCAACTATTTATTCAGATAATGAAGTTCGAATAGATAATGATACTCTAGGTTTGGTGAAATTAATAGCAAGTTATGATGTTCAAAATCAAATTGCAGATATCGATGAAAGTACGAGCATAGAGCGTAATGAAAATTTTGCACATGTTGCTGGTAATATCAATGCAAAAGACAATACTGTTGATATTGAAGCATCATTAAACAAACAAAGTATTTCTTTTATAAATCAATTTTTTTCCGATTATATTGAAAACTTAAAAGGATCTGCTACGGGTAAAGTAACTGTGAAAGGTAAATTAAATGAGCCTAAAATAGCAGGGGCTATAAAATTAGACAATGCATCTGTAAAAGTTATTTTCTTAGGCACCACTTACACAATAGAGGATGCCAAATTGAAATTCAATAATCATTACATCGAAATGGATGATTTTTATCTGAAAGATGAGCGAAACGGAAATTATCAAGGACTAGTAAAAGGATATATCACACATGATAATTTTACAGATTTCTTTTTAAATTTTAATGTGAAATCGAGCGATCTTTTATGTTTGAATACGAAAGAGAATGACAATGAATTATTTTATGGATATGTACCTGCAAAAATAAATCTTGATTTGGCTGGAGAGTTAGATGATATCAATGTGGATATTGATGTAAAGCCTTTAAAGGGGTCAAAATTCTTTCTTCCAATAAATTCTAAAGGAGATGCTTCTACATATGATTTTGTGCGTTATAAACAATTCGGGAGCTATCAAATTGAAGGCAATAATAAGAAAAGAAGGTCGAGCTATGTGAAATTAAATATGAATATTGATGCCACTCCCAATGCAGAAACTTCCATTATTTTAGATGCGAATACAGGCGAAGAAATTGTTGCAAGAGGCAACGGTGATATCAGACTCGTAATTGATTTAGGAAACTCAATTGATATGAATGGCACCTATCAAATTACCGAAGGGAAATATTTATTTAATTTTAGAGGCTTATTTAATAAAGAATTTATTATTGATGAAGGCAGTAAAATTGTATGGAATGGAGATGCCTTAAATGCCAATATGAACATTAAAGCCATCTATAAATTGCCACAAAAAAAAGCATTATATCCTTTGGTAATTGGGCAAGTTGATGGAGCTGATTTAACAGAAGCTAAAAGAGTATATCCTACATTTGTTACGATTTTAATGACCAATTCTCTCTTGCAGCCAGATATTAAATTTGATATTACACAGCCTGAAAATAAAGCAGTGGGAACAACAGCCTATAGTAAATTAGAGCAAATTAAAAACAATGAAAATGAACTAATTGCTCAGGCAGGTGTATTGCTTTTATTAAATGATTTTAAATCGTCTGAAGGTTTGGCAAGTACAAATGCATACGGACAAGGTGCCGTTTCTACCGTATCTGATTTAGTCAGCGCTGCATTGTCAAATGAAATAACAAATCAGTTTCAAAATATTACCGGATGGAAAAATGTTTCATTGAATGTGGCCTATCAAAACTCTACCAATTACACTGACTTAGATCGAATTCAGCGAAATGAATTTAAGTTTAATGTGACTACCAATTTGTTTAAAGACAGGGTGATACTCGATGTTGGAAGCAGTGTTGATGTTGGCGCGCAAGGAACAACAAATAATACAACAAGCAACAGTTTAAATGGAGATTTTAAAGCCCAAGTGTTGTTAACAGATGATGGAAGATTGCGCTTAA